>NZ_JABXEM010000413.1:0-6669 GCF_013372595.1 Myxococcus sp. AM011 | reverse complement strand
CCCGCCACCACCACCGCGACGTGGCACTCCTGGATTTCCTCCCGGCGCCGCAGCAGCCGGTGGATGCCCGCCACGCCCACGTCGTAGACGCGCCGCACCTCCGCGCCCATGGCCTCGGCCGTCACCGCGGCCTCCTCCGCCACGGGGATGTCGCTGGTGCCCGCGGTGACGATGGCCACCTTGCCCGAGCGCACCTTGCCCTGCTTGAGATGGAAGATGCGCGCCACCGGGTGGTACAGCCCCTTGGGGAAGCGCGACACCAGGACTTCGGCCTTGTCCGGCTGCAGCCGCGTCACCAGCACCGTCTGCTTGCGCTCCACCAGCGCGCCGACGATGCCCAACAACTGCTCCACCGTCTTCGGCTCGCCCAGCACGACTTCGGGGAAGCCGAAGCGGAGGTTGCGGTGGGTATCGAGCGTCGCGTACCCCAGCTCCGCGAAGGGCAAATCCTTGAGCTTGCCCACGGCGGCATCCACCGAGACGCGGCCCGACTTCACGCTCCCCAGGAGCAGCTTCAGCGCCTTCTCATCCATGGGGCCCGTCTACCCTGAAACGGGCTACACGCCCAGCCGCGCCAGGAGCGCCCGGGAGCTCTCCCGCTCCAGCACCAGGAGCAGCTGCCCGCTCACCGGGGGATTGGCCGCCGCCATGAAGCGCGCCTCCAGCACCACCACCCGGCTGGCGTCGCCCTCCACCTGGGACACCGCCGCGTCCACCAGCGCCCGCGCCGTGTCCCGACGCAGGGTGGGCACCGACGGCATCAGCCGCCACGACGTCAGCTTGCCGATGGCGGACAGGCAGGCGCTCGCGACGATGTTGGCGGCCTCCGACACCGCGCTGTCGCGCTCGGCCTGCCCGGTCTCCTGCCCGCCCAACAGCAGCGTCTCCAGCGCCGTCCCGTCCGCGAGCGGCATCGCCAGCATCAACACGCCCCGCAGCCCGCCGGTGATGGAAAGCCAGGCCGCCACCGCGGGCGAGTCACCGCCCAACAACCCCGCCGCGTCCGACGGGCCGGTGAGCACCACGCGGGGGACGGAGAGGTCCACCTGGCGCCCGCCCATCAGCCGGGAGAGGGCGTTGGCTGCATGGCCGCAGCCGATGTTGGCCACCTCGCGCAGGGCATCGAGCTGCGCGTCGCTGGGAACGGGAAAGCTCACGCGGAGAGTAACCTCGGAACATCCAGGATGAAGACCGGACGGCCGCTTCCGAGGATGGTCACACCTGAGAGACCCGGCAACAAATCCAACGGCCGGGACAGCGGCTTGAGCACCACTTCCTCCTGACCCAGGAGCCGGTCCACGCCCAGCGCCACCCGGCCAGAGTCACCCTCCATCACCACGAAGGGCCTGACGCCCCGCATGCCCGGCGTCGGCACCCCGACGAGCGTGTCCAGTGCGTGCACGGGCAACAGCGAGTTGCCATGCGGCAAGAGCGCCGTCTCCCTGCTGCGGCTGAGCGCGTCGCCGTCCGCCTCCGTGGCGCCCACCACCTTGGCGATGGGCAGGCCGAACACCTCGTCCCCCACCTCCACCAGCAGCAGGTGCACCACCGCCACCGTCAGCGGCAGCCGCAGCGTGAAGCGCGTGCCCCGGCCCGGCTCGCTGTCGATTTCGAGCGTGCCGCCCACGCTCTCCACCACGCGCTTGACGGCGTCCATGCCCACGCCCCGGCCGGAGATGTCCGTGATGTCCTTCGCCGTGGACACGCCGGGCAGGCACGACAACATGAACGCCTCCCGGTCCGTCAGTCGCGTGGCGACCTCGGCGGGGAGCAGTCCGCGCGCCACCGCCGCGGCCTTCAGCTTCGCGGGGTTCATGCCCCGGCCGTCATCCTCCAGCTCGATGATGACGCGGTCCCTGGCGCGCTTGACGGCCACGAGCACGCGCCCGCGCGGGCCCTTCTTCGCGGCGATGCGCTCCTCGGGGGACTCCAGGCCGTGGTCGATGCAGTTGCGCAGCAGGTGCAGCAGCGGGTCCGACAGCTCGTCGAGGATGGCGCGGTCCAGCTCGATTTCGGCGCCGGTGATGACCAGGTCGACCTCGCGCTCCTTGCGCCGGGCGATGTCGCGCGCCGCGCGGGGCAGCCGGTCGGTGATGAGCGACAGCGGCGTCATGCGCGCCGACATCACCTTGTCGTGCAGGTCCTTCACCAGCGTGTGCAGCCGGTAGACGCCCTCGTCCAGCACGGGCCGCACCGTCTCCGGCAGCACCTTGCCCACCTCTCGCAGGCGCGCCGTGGCGAGCATCAGCTCGCCCACCGTGTCGAGGAAGTAGTCGAGCAGCTCCGTGCGCACGCGCACCGTGCGCGACGAGGAGTCACCCGCGACACGGCCTCCCTCGGACGTCGCCGTGGGGACGACCACCGGCAGGGCGATGGCGACGGCCGGCTTCACCGAGACGACGTCCACCTCCGCCACGTTCTTGAGCGAGGCCTGGATGCCCGCCTCGCCCACGGACGTTTCAATTTCCAGTTGGATGTAGCCGTCTGGAATGCGCCCGGCCTTCAGCTCCTCCAGCGCGGGCCGCAGGTCCACCAGCGTGCCCAGGTTGGTGAGCCGCTTGTGCACCAGGAAGGCGCGCACGCCGGGAACCTGGCACGTGGGGGAGATGCGCAACCGCACCGCCCAGCGCTGGGTGGCGCGACCGTCGGCGGAAGCCTCTCCGGGAAGCGGGCCGGTGGAGGCCGCCTTGAGCGCCGTCCCCAGGTCCGCCACCTGCGCCTCGGTGAGCACCGGCGGCGTCACCGTGGCGACATGGCCATTGCCGGAGGACGGAGGCGCGCCGATGCCCAGCACCTCGCGCACGCCTCCAGCGCCGTTCTCCGTCACCGTCAGCCGGGGTGGCGCGTCCGGAGAAACGGCTCCCTGCGAGCCATTGCCCGGAGGTGTGTCGCCTCCCGGGCCCGGCGCTCCACCCGGGGAACTGTCCGTCACGGGAGCCGAGGACCCGCTCGTACCCGACGACGTGCCTCCGCCAGAGCCCGCGCCACCACTGCCCGACGACGTGCCTCCGCCGGAGCCCGCACCGCCACCACTGCCGTCCGTGCCAGCACCCGACGCAGGAGCCGCGCCACCGCCGCTGCCCGACGAGCCCGAGCCGGAGTCCCCTCCACCCTCGGGGTCCTCGGGCTTGTTCACGGTGACCTTGGCGACGCGGGTGGCGGTGGGCGCATGGCCCGTCATCGCCGTGACGCGGACCCCCAGTTGCGCGAGCAGCGCCGCCGCGTCATCCGGGGGGCGTCCCTCGGCCACCGCGCGCACCTGCGCCAGCAGCGTGTCCGAGGCGCTCAGCAGCAGGTCCACCAGGTCCCGGTCCAGCCGGCCACGGTCCTGCCGCACGGCGTCCACCAGGTCTTCCACCCGGTGCGCGACGATGGCGATGGGCTCGAAGCCCATCGACGACGCCATGCCCTTCACCGAGTGGGCGTGGCGGAACATCGAGTCCACCGCGCTCGAGGAGCCCTCACGCTCCAACTGCACCAGGTCCCGCCCGAGCGCCTCGAGGTGCTCGGTGGCCTCCGAGATGAAGAGGCCCAGGTAGCGGGACATGTCCATCGTCATGGCCCGACCTCGTCAGGAAGCGAAGCGAGACCGCCCGGAGGCGATGCCGCTCACGCCTCTCCCAGGACCTTCTTCACCACGGCCAGCACGTCCTCGGCGCGGAACGGCTTGACGATGAAGTCCGAGGCACCCGCCTCGATGGCCTCCATCACCAGGCTCTCCTGCCCGAGCGCGGAGCACATGATGACCACCGCGCTGCTGTCGTGCTTGATGATCTCCCGCGTGGCCTCGATGCCGCTCTTGAAGGGCATCACGATGTCCATCGTCGTGAGGTCGGGCTTCAAATCCTTGTACTTCTCCACGGCCTCCAGACCGTTGGCCGCTTCGCCGACGACCTCGAACCCTCCAGACGCGAAGATGTCCTTGATCATGTTGCGCATGAAGATGGCATCGTCGACGACCAGGACCTTCTTAGCCATGTGAAGAACTCCGCCTCCGAATCGCCTAGCCTAGAGGAGCGCGGACACTATCACCCGCGCTTTCCAGGGGGCTACTCACTTGGAATGGGTGAACAAGGCAACCACCGCGGCGTCCAGTCCCTCGGGATCCAACACGGTCACTCCCAGGCCGCCCAACCGAGCAACGCCACGGATGGCCGGCGTCAACTTGCCCGGCGCCGCGCTCACCCGCTCCACCGCTTCGATTCCATCCACGTCCGTCACCAACAGTCCCAGATCCCTGCGGCCCCGGTCCAGCAGAACCACGCGGGACGGTGGCGTGGCACCGTCCGGCAACCCCAGGAGCTGACGCAGCTCCACCACCGTCACCACCCGGCCCCGCAGGTTCATCACTCCCGTTATCGCCGGAGGCGCGCGCGGAACACGGGTGAAGCGCTCCGGGGGAACGACGACCTCCCGCACCGCCGACAGTGGCAGCCCGTAGCGCTCCTTCTCCACCCGGAAGATGACGTGCCGCACAGAGGTCGTGTTGTATCAGCTTTGCTTTGGTCGCGAGCTGGTGCCGCGCCGCGCCGTGCGGGGCGTCTTCACCCGGGGCGCCGCCTTCTTCGCCACGGTTTTCTTCGACCCGGACGCGACTTTCTTCGCCACCGACGTGGGCTTCTTCCCGACCGGGACGGCCTTCTTCCTCACCGGGGTGGACTTCTTCACCTGGGACGAACGCGGCGCCTTCGCGCCCTTGCCTCCATCCGTCAGCGCCTTGGGCGCCACGGCGTTGAAGCTCTCCCGAATCCACAGCGACAACAGCTCCACCGGGGCCACCTCGCCGGCGGCGAAGCGCGCCGTCACCCAGCCGCTCTTGCCCAGGCCGTAGCCGGTGGGCTCCGCGAAGGGGAGCATCAGCGCCGCCTCGTTGGACTGGGGCAGCTTGGTGGTGACGTGCAGCCCCCGCTCGTCCAGGACGAGGATGGCGAACATCTTCCCCTTCACCTTGGCGGTGCGGTGGCCCCAGGGGAACTCCTCGGTGACCTGGGGAAGCGCCAGCATGACGTCGCGCAGGCGGACTTCCGCCGCCCGCAGCGCGGCATCGGACGATGAAGCGGAGGACTTGCTCATGGCCCCAGACGGAAGCTGCGCACCACGCTCTGCAGCTCGACGGACAGGTTGGTCAGCTCGCTGGCCAGCGACGTCATCCGCGACACGGCGGCCGTCTGCTCCTGGATGACGGACTGGATGGCCTCCGTGGAGGCGGCGTTGTTGCGCGCCACCAGCTTGATCTCCTCGATGGCCTTCACCATCTCCTCGCTGCCCTTGTGCTGCTCGCGGGTGCTCTCGGAGATGAGGTGCACCTTCTCCGAACCCTTGCGGATGGTGTCGGTGATGGCGCCCATGCTGCGCACGATGTTGGTGAGGTCCTCGCGGCCCTCGGCCAGCTCCGCGATGCCTTCCTTCATGGCGCTCACCACGGAGGTGGACTGTCCGGAGATGTCCCGCGCCAGCTTGGAAATCTGTTCGGCGGAACGGCCCGCGCTCTCCGCCAGCTTGCGCACCTCGTCGGCCACCACCGCGAAGCCGCGGCCGTACTCACCCGCGCGCGCCGCTTCAATCGTCGCGTTGAGCGCCAGCAAGTTCGTCTGCTGCGCCACCTGGGTAATCGCGTCGACGATTTTGGAGATCTCCTGCGTCTTCTCGCCGAAGGCGAACACCTGCTGGCTGGCGGACTCGATGCGGTTGAAGACCTTCTTCACCTTCTCGCCGGCCAGCCGCGCCGCCTTGGAGCCGTCCTCCGCCGCGCTGCTCGTCTCCGCCGTGGTGCGCGCCGCGTCTTCGGCGCTGCCCGTCGCGCGCTGGATGCTGCTGGCCATCTCCGTGATGACCTTGGAGGCCTTCGACACGAGCTGCGACTGAGACTCCGCGCCCCCGGCGATGATGTTCATCGACGAGCCCACCTCCTCCGTGGAGCCGTTGACGTTCTCCGCCGAGCGCTGCAGGTCGATGGCGGTGTCCGCCACGCTCTTGGCCGTCTCCTGAATCTTGCCCACCAGCTCGCGCAGGTTCTCCTGCATGCGGATGATGGCGCCCGTCAGCTCGTCGATTTCGTCGCGCGTGCGGCCCCCCTCGGCGGCCACCGGCTTGGACAAGTCACCCTGCGAAATCTCATACGCGGAGCGGCTGAGCACCTTCACGCGGGTGATTCGCACCAGCCAGGAAGGCAGCAGGAACGCCGCGGTGAGGGTGAGGAAGAGGGCCACGCCCCCTCGCACCAGGTAGTTCATCCACCACGCGGCATCCGGCCACAGCTCGCGAAAAGTCACGTCGGCCAGGAACATCCAGCCGATGAGCATCAACCCCAGCATCACATAGCCGTTGAAGATGACCTGGCGGAGCGAGACCTCTTTGGTCGCACGTGGCCCGTCCACGGCGCGCAGCAGCCGCTGCATGGGCTCGCGACGAGGAGTCAGTCCTGGGGCAGTGTCGTCACGTAGGGGACGGCGCACGGGATGCTTTCAGGGGAGGTACGGAAGCGACCTGGGTTTAGCCTTGCCAGGGGGCAGGGTCAATCCACCCGGGATGCTACCGGAAGTGGTCGAACCCGCCCGGCCGGCGCACCGCGCGTCCCGCTTCATCGTGGATCACCCACCCCACGCCCTCTGACAGCACGCCCACGCGCGTGACGACGTGCCCGCCCCGAGCACACGCCCGCTCGAATGC
>NZ_JABXEM010000412.1:0-6720 GCF_013372595.1 Myxococcus sp. AM011 | reverse complement strand
GGGTTGGGCGGGGGGCCAGTTGCGCATCGTCAATCCAGAGACGTCCGAGGCGTGTGCCGATGGCGAGGTGGGAGAGATCTGGGTCTCCGGGCCACACGTCACCCAGGGCTACTGGGGCCGTGACGAGCACAACGCGGAGACCTTCCAGGCGCGAGTCCGAGGCCACGAGGCCGAGGGCGGATTCCTGCGCACGGGGGACCTGGGGTTCCAGCGAGAAGGAGAGCTGTTCGTCACCGGGCGCCTGAAGGACCTCATCATCGTGGATGGGCGCAATCACTATCCACAAGACATCGAGCAGACGGTGGAGACGCAGCACGAGGGCTTCCGGCTGGGGTGTTGCGCGGCCTTCTCGGTGGAGCAGGCCAACGAGGAGAAGCTGGTGGTACTCATTGAAGTGGACCGTCAGTACACGCCCCCCGGAGACGGAGCGGGAGCGCACGTCCTGGAGCAGGCAGAGGTGCTCAAGAAGGTGCGCCAGGCCGTCGCCGCGGCACACTCTCTCGACGTCCACGAGCTCGTCCTGCTCCAGCACGGCGAGGTGCTGAAGACGTCCAGCGGCAAGGTCCAGCGCCGGGCCTGTCGGGCGAAGCACCTCGAGGGTTCGTTCCAGCGCTGGCCGGGGTGAATCGCGGCGAGGAAGTCGTCGAGTCCAACCGAAGGCAATTTCCGCCTCGACTGGGAGGACAACCGGAGGGGCGCGCTCGATCCGCCCCTCGAGTTGAGCGCTCAACGTACCCGGACGCGACCACCCTGGAGGAACCCTCCGTGCCCTCGAGGAACCCCGGCAACCTCAGTCCAGCGTCAGCCGGAATGCCCCGTATTGGAAGGCATACCAGGGGTCGACCTTGACCACGACGTGGTGGCGCCCCGAGAGCTGCGGCGTGAACTCGCCCACGGAGTTCACGGCCACCGGCTGGCCCGTCGGGTCCAACACCTGGAACATGGAGTAGGTGCCCAGGACCTGGACCCGGCGCAGCTGACCTGAGACCAGGTCGGCCGCGAAGACATCCACGTCGAAGAAGGAATCCAACGCCGCCATGAACGACGAGGGGAAGGTGATGACCGTGGCATGGGCCACGTCGTCCCCATGGTCATCCACGGCGGCCACCTCGAGCCGAAGGTCATAGAAGGCCCCGACGGACGCTTGGTTGACCGTGACATAGATGGGCCCCGCCTCGACTGGATCGAAAAAGAACCGGGTAGGGCCTCCATATTGAATCCGACGCGCCGGCCCGTTGGGCGTCTCGAAGGTGATATCGCACACGGTGCAGTACAAGTCGTAGAGAGTCTGCTCCTGCGCGTAGAAGACGAAGACATCCCGGTCCTGCTCGCGATGCCGCCAGCCCGTCGCGGTCTGCCCCGGCACCAGTACGGTCGCGCCCACTTGCGTGTTCGAGTGGTCGTCAGGCCCCATGTCGGCGGCCTCGATGACGTACGTTCCTGGGTAGCCGATGCCACCGGGCGAAAGCTTCACCTCCAGGGTGTACTGCGCGTCCTCCGTGGCCTCGTGAATCAGATTCCCGGAGTTCGAGGTCTGGAGCGACTGCCCCTGGGCATTCCTGAGCTGGAGGGATTGGGAACTCGCCGTGCCGTTCGTGCGACGGAAACGATAGATGCGCCCCGCCTGGACAGGGAACGTGAACACGTCCACGTCCCCGCGCGTCTCCAGGTGGCCGTCGAGCGTCGTGGAGAACGCGATGGCCGTCGCCACGGCGGCCGAGTCCCCATGGTCATCCAGCCCCAGGTCCTCGAAGGCGCAGGTGTAGGAGCCGACGAAGTTGTCGTGAAAGAGTTCGACGGAATAGCCGCCAGCAGCGGGCGCCTCCACGGAGACACTCGTGCTCCAACCCGACACATGGACCGAGCCATCCACCGCCACCCCAGCGCCGTCACGGAGCAGGAGGCCAGGGCTCGGTGGCGCACTACAGGTGAAGCGATAGAGATGGTCCCGCACCGCCGAGAAGGTGAAGACATCCCGGTCCTTGGCATTCGACACCCTGCCGGTAAAGGGCGTGGGCGAAGGGGTTAGCGGTGTGGCGAACTCCAGCACGTCCCCATGGTCGTCAGCCTCGATGAAGTCGAGCTGGAGGGCGTAGGTCCCGTTGAGGAGCAAGGGCGCATACCAGTCCGGGGTGACCTCTACGCTGTAGGTCCCGGGGTGCGTGGCATTGAAGACGGCTGCCTGGACAGTCGCTCCCGTGGCGGCCCCCACCGGCGAGGTGACATTCACCTTGCAGGGGCTCAGCGTCGTCGACTCGCAACGCACGCGATAGACCGCTCCCCGTGGAAGGGCCAGCGAGAACACATCCCGGTCGAAGGCGTACTCGAGGACGCCCGTAGCAGCGGTCTCTGGGTTCCAGGGTGTGGCGGTAGCGGCCAGGTCCCCATGGTCGTCCAAACCCAGCTCGACGATTTCACAGGAGTAGGGACTCACCGTCACCGCGGGCCGGGAGGAGATGCTCAGGTACGTAGGCTCCGTGACGGCCACCTTGAAGTGGATGCCCACTCCAGGCGGCACCCAGACCCCCTCGGTCTCCGCCCCCTGCATCTGGGCGTTGAAGCGGCGAAGGGTCCACTCCGAGAGCGGGACGGAGAAGCTGCACTGGAAACGGTAGTAGCGCCCAGCCTGGGCGGTGAAGGAGAAGACGTCGTGGTCCCCGTCGAAGTCCAGGGCCCCCACAATGGGGCCGGCCTGGGGATTGACGGGGGTAGCCTCCCACGGCACATCTCCATAGTCATCCTGGAGCAGCGCCCCGCGCGAGGTGGAATGGGAGGTCAGGTCGGAGGACTCACCTCCACACGCAGCCAGCAGCAAGATGCAAAGACACGAGAAGAGGCGTCGCGAATGTAGCGGCATGATGGAACTCCACGAAGCATTTCCGGCCCAGTCACGTAGACGGCGTTGGACTCCAGCACCAGCACCTCGTCCGTCTGCCTTCGCTACGGCAGGCAGTACGAGGTGGGGTACTCGCACCGGTACGGCGTCTGCCAGTACCAGGTTCCGTAGATGCAGATCTGCTGCTGGAACTTCGTAGCCGTCTGGGTGCAGCAGCCGTTGCGCACATACTGGGTCGAGTTGTGCGTGCAGGCCAAAGCGGTCACCGCGCCACTTTCCATCTCGACGGGGACGAGTCCGTCCATGTCATCCGCCGAGAGGGCCTCCATACTCGTGGCCTCCTCATGGGAGATGATGGTGTCTGATGACGACTGCGGTTCAGAGCCAGTGCCGCAACCATAGAGGCCAACCCCAGCACACAAGAAAACCACGAGAGCAAAACAGTTCGACGTCTTCATATTCAAGGCACCCAAGTCATGCGCAACGGATCAGGAGGGTTCGAGCGAGAAGATTCAAATCTCCACTGGAGGTTTCCGGCCCAGGAACAATCCGACGGACTGTGTTTATGTTTGCAGCCAATTCCTGTCAACCAGAGAGGGACGAACGGTTCTTCCCCACTCCAGATGGCACGCAAACAACTGTCTTCACTGTGATGACTGTCCCGTGGCGCCAAGATTTTACAGCCCCTTCGTTGGATGGTCTCGAGTTCTCGGGATCATCCGCGCTGACAGGTACCGCGCTCGGCGGTGCGCCGCCCTTCCCCACTACGACCCGTCGATTCGCGGAGACAGGCAGATGCATGTCGTGGGCATTGTGTCGATTGTCCTTGAGTGCGTGTCGGCTGATCGCCGGAGGACGTTGCCCATCCGTGTGTTGCGCGCCAAGCAGAGGGGAGCAAGAAGGGCGTCGTTCATTCCAGGGGGGGACGGTCCATTCCGGGCTTCAGCCTGCTCCTCGGAGGAAGACACTCGATGCGAAGCCGTCCTGGTGTGCTGTGGTCGTGGGGTCTGGGCATGACGATGGCCTTGTCGCTGGGGGCGTGCGGTGTGGAGTCCCTGGGGGAAAAGGTCCGTCCTCCGGAGATTGGGGTGTCGCAAGAGGACGACGGGGCTTTGACGAGTGAGCGTCCGGAAGCCTCGTTGACGTGGGACCCGTATGCGGACGCGGTGGCGTCGGGCACCACGGCGACGGTGCTCAATGCGAGCGCGGCGCTGGGCGCCCCGGACGGGCAGGCCGCGACCTTGCTGGGATTGCTCAACGCGGCGCTGGTGCTGGACCTCGGCCAGGGCGAGGAAGGCACTGGCGACCTGCGCGTCTACTACCAGGGTCTGTCATTGGCGCTGGTGGCCCAGGTGGACTTCCTGAAGGCGGATGGGACGTTCATCGGCTCCAGCTCGTTGCACCTGGTGGAGCTGGGCCTGGGGACGCATATCGCCGTGGCGACGTACCCGGGGAACGTCCCCTATCGCTACGTGCGACTGAGGGGCGCGGTCGCGCTCTACCTGGTGGACGCGGTGGAGACCTCGCTGCGGCCCGTCTGTGGTGACGGGGTGCTGGGCGGATTCGAAATCTGTGACGATGGCAATCAACTCTCGGGGGACGGCTGCAACAGCGTCTGCCAGGTGGAGCCGGGCTACACCTGCACGGGACAGCCGAGCATCTGCACCGACATCGACGAGTGCACCAATGGGACGGCGAACTGCCAGCCGGGTGAAATCTGCGTCAACACGCCCGGAAGCTACACCTGCGAGCCCGACCTCTGCGTGGGGGTGGTCTGCGCGCCTCTCGACGCGTGCCACATCGCGGGCACCTGTAATCCTTCGACCGGGCAATGCTCCCATCCGGTAGCCCCCGACGGAACGGCGTGTGACGACGGCAACGCCTGCACCCAGCCGGACACCTGCCTGGACGGGGTCTGCGCCGGCCCCCCGTCCGCCGACCCGACCAGCGGTCTGGCCCACCGATGGACCTTCGACGAGGCCAGCGGCAGCACGGCCCTGGACTCGGCGGGCGCGTCGAACGGAACGCTGGGCAGCTCCTCGTCGCGGACGGTCAGCTTCGACGGCTCCGGTGCAGTCACTCTCTCGCCCACTCAGCGATGCGATCTCAACGCCCACGTCGACTTCGGCCTCGCGCCCGGGCAATTCGGGACGGGCGACTTCACCGTGAGCTATTGGCTGCAGACGACCTTCAACAGCGCCGGCACCGGAGATCTCATCGGGAACCGAGTGGCCGGGAGCGCAGGCAACTTCCTCGGGGCAAGGCTCAACGGCGGCTCGTCGCTAGCGTCGCTCGAGATGTACGAGAACGCGGCAGGCGCCAACGGTGCAGGCGTCAACGTCTCTCCGTCGCCGCTCAACAACGGTAGCTGGCACCACGTCGTCTATACCCGCGGAGGGACCTCGCTCAAGGTGTACATTGACGGCGTCCTGGTCGGCTCCTCGACCAGCGCCGCGCCGACGAACCTCACGGGCGCCAATTCGTTCCGCATCGGCCGCAGGCTGCCGACCTGCCCGAGCACCTTCTTCAGCATTCCGGCTTCGTTCGACGATGTCCGGATCTACAGCCGCGAGCTCACCGCCTGCGACGTCGCCGCGGTGAACACGCCCTAGCAACCAGGGCCCTGGCCCGCCACGGACTCTCGCCAGAGTCCCCCGCCCTTCTCGGCCCTACGGCGGACAATGAAAACGGCGGCCTTCTAGCGGGAAGGCCGCCGCTCTCACTGCTTCGGGCTCCAGACTCCCGAGCGGTGGTGAGGGTGCCCACCGCCACGTTGATGGCCTGCGGCGCTCGTTCTCCCGCGACCTCACTGCGACGACCGGGAGATCTCCCTCGGGCTCATGCCCAGGAAGCGGCGCAGGCAGCGGGCCATGTGGCTTGGGTGTGAGAAGCCCGCCTCCATCGCGATCTCCGTCCGGCTCTTGCGCCCTTCCATCAAGCGCAGCCGCGCGCGCTCCACGCGACGCTCCAGCACGAACCGATGAACCGGCAGTCCCGTGGCCTGTTTGAACAGCGGCTTGAAGTGAGACAGGCTGAACCCCGCCACCCTCGCCAGCTCCCGCAGCGTCAAATCCTCGTCCAGGTGCGCCTCGATGTACTCGACCACCTGCCGCAGCCGCCACGCCGGCAATGCGTGGCGACGCTTGGGTGCTGAGTCCTCCGTGGGGGACTGCAACGCGAACAGCCGTGCGGCGAGCGCCGTCGCCAGGCTGTCCACGAAGAGCCTCCCACCGGGATATCCATCGTGGTCCTCGGCCTGCATCATCCAGCCGATGCGCTCGACCTGCGCGTCCCGGATGTGGATGGCTGGATCCAGTGCCGCCTCTTGCTCCCCCAACCCCCTGGCCTCCGCGGCCTCCCTCATCAGCGCGGGCGTCAGCCGCAGGAGCAACGACCGCGCCGGGCCCGACAGCGTCCACCGCGTGCTCGACCCCGCCGGAACCACGCAGAACTGACCGTGGATGCGCGCCGACTGACGCTCGGCCTTCCCCACGCGATACGTCACGGGGACCGGCTCCCCCACATGCAAACAGAGGACGTGGCGGTCATCCACCGGCGAGTCGAACCGACCGGAGGGAACTGGAGAGGTGAGCACATCAAGCAACGGCGTGCGCCCCAGGCCAAGGCTCTTCAGCAGCACGGCCGGAAGGCTCGGGTAGCACGAGGGTCGATCAGTCATCGCGGGAACCTTCCTTTTGGGACTGCCGGGCCGCAACACGGAAGGTCATCCGTTTGTGCCCGAGAACGGCCAGGTGTGCGCGCGCCGAAACAAGAGGGCCGCAATCATCGACACGTTCTCTTCCACCGGAGCTCCCCCATGAGACGTCGGTTCTTCCCCACATCCGCTGGTATCGCCCTCGCGGTCAGTACGCTCGGCGCTTGCG
>NZ_JABXEM010000411.1:0-6727 GCF_013372595.1 Myxococcus sp. AM011 | reverse complement strand
CCAGGGCCCCTGGTGTCTGGGGCGAGAAGCTGGGAGACGCAGACGCCGGCAAGGTGTTCGACCACCTCCAGCAGTTCGGGAGCGTGAACGAGGCGGAGCTGGTCCAGTTGCTCGGCCACCCGCGCAAGGCCCGCGCCTTCGCCGCGCGGTTCGACTCGTTCCGGGACAAGCTCACCTTCGACGTCCAGGTGATGACCACCGCGGACGGCAAGCGCTACCAGCGCCTCTGACCAGACCGGCCCTACTCACGGGTTCCATCTGACGGGGCGGTTGCCTCCAGGGCCGCCTCGCGCTCGACGGCCCTCTTGCGCTCCTCCCAAGCACTCAGGGCGGATGCCACATGATGGAGAGAGTGGCGCTGCAGTCTTGGGTGGTGCACCGCGAAGTAGTGCTCCCCGGCGATTGCCACGAAGGAATAGGGATTGGCTGGGTGACTCATCAACCACGCCTCTGCCTCCGCGCGTGTGGCAAAGGAAGGCCGCTGTGAGGGAATTCCCCTGGCGGTCAGTGCCTCCAGCGCCGGCTCGATGGGATAGTCGCGATACATGCCGCGCGTATTGTCCTCTCTGTCATACCAGAATTGAAAATACTCATCGCCAATGAGGATACGGGCCGGGCTCGGGGGTTCTGCGACACCCTTCAGCCAGGCTTCCGCCTCCTCGTGGCGAGTGAAGTGCGCGATGGCCACGGGGGCGTGGTCGAGGTGATGGCTGAAGAAGTCCTCGACATCATCGAGCTGTCCAGTCTCCGCGATGAAGTTGAGGAGGGCGATGAGCACGAGCACGGGCTTCTGTTCGGGCTCAGGCGTTTCGCCCAGGGTATGGAGCAGCAATTCCACCGCCGGTTGCGCGAGCGTATTCTTGTGCGCCCGCAGGCGTGCGCTGACGTGGCGCTGTTCCGTGGGTTCCGTCCGCGTGAGGGCATCTTCGAATCGGTAGACCTGCCCTGTGGCATGGACGAAGTAGCTGAGTGTGCGCAGATAGAGCCAGAGCTTCTCCTCCTCCGCGCGCCCCTTCAAAGCTGCTGTCTGCCGCCGGGACGCGATGAGAATCGCCGCTTCTGCAAGGGCCTCATCGGTTTTCACCTGCATGCCTCCGCGATCTGGATGTCGGGGGGCAGCGCCGGGAAGCTTTCCGCCATGACCAGGAGTGGCGCCAGAACGAGTGCCGCTCCCCCTGAGCCAGCGACCACCACGGCGAAAGCCACACCGGCAATGACCACGACAGCACCCACGACGAACTCCGTGCGATGCCTCTTGATCCACTCAATGGCAGGATCTATCGCATCGAACTCGGCCGCGTACTGCTCTGCCCACTCACCGCGTCCCTTCTTGCACTCAATCAAAGCCTCCATGCAGTTGCTCGGACACCACCAACTTCTGGCGATGCGCCACGGCCTTGCCTGCGTGTCCATGAATTTACGATGACCAATGACGAAGGGTCGGCTGCTCGCGAGACAGTCCTTCACGCACTGGTCATGTCGACCATCGCAGTACGCATTCAAGGCCGAGGAGGAGACGCGCACGAGATTTCGGCGGGTGTGTCTCGTGCTCAAAGTGTGCTGGAACTTCGTCAATTCGAACTCTCTCAGCGGAATCCAGGCATGCGCCACTTGCCCATCCGGTCGTTGCTCGAAAACGAGCGCGTACCTGACCAGGTCATGGGGGCCCGTAGGCCCGGCCAGCGAGGGGCGCGTCGGAGTCGCACCGCAGGCACCGAGCATGAGGGCAAGGCTCACCGCCATCACCCTCCGTGTCACTGAGGCTCTTCTCATGTGGGTGGCATCTCCCGAGTTTCTCCACCGTCCAGGGCAGCGCAGGTTGCCGCATCATAAGGCCCACCGTCACCCGACGTCCCGTGGGAGCCACTGGACGAGCGGGACGACAAGGCGTAGGTCGTGCCGCGATAGTGTGACAGGAACCGTCGCCGCCCGACTGGAGACCCCACCATGCCCCTGAGCCAGCGAGACACCGACCACGTCTTCCAGTGCCTCCGAGGAGGGACGGTCCCCGAGCGGGGGCTGGAGACCTTCGCCGTGGGTATCGAGCGCGAGCGCGGCGAGCTGCACCGGATGCTGGACCTCACCCGAAGTGGCGAAGGCGCGGTCAAGTTCCTCCGGGGCGGCTACGGCTGCGGAAAGACGTTCCTGGCCCGGCTGACCGCGGTGGACGCCCAAGAGCGCGGCTTCGCCACCAGCTTCGTCGTCGTCTCCGACAACGACCTGCACTTCCACCGGTTCGACGACGTCTACCGGAAGGTGGTGGGCAACCTCAGCACCAGCGCATGTCCCCTTGGAGCGCTCGCGGACATCCTCGACCGCTGGGTCGCCAGCGTGGAGGCGTCGCTCATCGCCCTGGGGAAGGACCCGGACGCCCCCGGCTTCGATGCCTCGGTGCTCGCGAAGCTGGACGAGGAGCTGGTCGCCCGGACGCGGAACGAGGTGCCAGCCGACTTCGTGCGCGTGGTGCGGACCATCTTCGAGCTGAAGCAGAAGGGGCAGCTCGCCGAGGCGTCCGCCCTGCTCTCCTGGCTTTCCGGAAGCGAGAACATCGCGGCAGGCGCCAAGAAGCTGGCGGGCATCAAGGGAGAAATCCAGAGCACCGACGCGCTCGCTTACCTGCGGGGCATCCTCGCCATCGTGAAGGGTGCTGGCTATGCGGGGCTCGTCATCGTCATCGACGAGGCAGAGACCATCCTCCGGATGAAGGCAGACGTGCGGCAGAAGTCGCTGAACGGCATGCGGCAGATCCTCGATGCCGCGAGCGGATTCCATGGACTGCTCTGGGTGTTCACGGGCACGCCCGACTTCTTCGACACGAATCGGGGCGTGAAGGGGCTCCAGCCGCTGAACGAGCGCATCGCGTTCACCCAGGTGGACGGCTTCGCGCCGCTCAAGCAGCCGCAGCTCGCGCTCAAACCGTTCGACCAGAAGCGGCTGAAGGAGGTCGGGATGAAGCTCCGCTCCATGTACCCGACCACCGACCGCGCGCACTTCGAGACGACCGTCAACCCGGACTACCTGGACCTGCTGGTACGGGAGGTCTCCGAGGGACTGCGCGCCGACGTGGGCGTGGTGCCTCGGCAATTCCTCCGGAGGCTGGTGAGCGTGTTCGACATCGTCGAGCAGGAGCCGGACTTCCGGCCGGCGCCGGGCAAGCCCCCCATCGAGCCGGCACTCACGCACACCGAGGCGAGCCTCCGCGAGGGCAGGCCCGAGTACCCGCCAGAGCCGGGCGAGGACCGGGGCTACGAAGTCGTGAACTTCTGAGGGGCTCCATGAGCGTCTTTTCCCGGTTCCCTCCTCGGCTGCAGGAAGCCATCGTCAGCCGTCTCGGCTTCACCGGGCTCAGGCCAGTCCAGGAGCTGGGGGCGCAGGCGTTGCTGGACGGAAAGAACGCGGTCGTCCTCGCTCCCACCGCCGGAGGGAAGACGGAAGCCTCCATCTTCCCCTTGCTGGCGGAGCTGATGGAGCGGCCCGTCTCAGGCGTTGGCGCGCTTTACGTGGCGCCCATCAAGGCGCTCCTCAACAACCAGGAGGAGCGACTCGGGACGTACACCGAGATGGTCGGGCTGCGCCGCTTCGTGTGGCACGGAGATACGCCGGACCGGGCGAAGCGGGCCTTCATCAAGGAGCCCTGCGAACTCCTGATGACCACGCCGGAGTCGCTCGAGGTGATGCTCATCTCGCCGCGTGTTCCCGTGCAGGCGCTGTTCTCGCAGCTCAAGTACGTGGTCGTGGACGAGGTCCATGCGCTTGCCGGGACGGACCGGGGGGCGCACCTGCTGTCGGTCATCGAGCGGCTGGCGGCGCTGGGGGGCGGAGACGTACAACGAGTAGGCCTGTCCGCCACCGTGGGAAACCCGGAGCAGATCCTCGCCTGGCTGAAGGGGTCCTCCCACCGCGAGGGAGCCGTGGTGGACCCGCCCAGGCAGCCCACACAGCGGAAGCTCTCGGTGGCCTATCCGGGGAGCGTGGCGGACATCGCACGCGCGGGGGCGACATTGAGTCGCGGGAAGAAGAGTCTCTTCTTCTGCCAGACGCGCTCGCTCACGGAGGCCGTGTCGGAGCGGATGCGGGGTCAGGGTACCGACGTCTTCGTGCACCACAGTTCGGTCTCGCTCGAGGAGCGGAAGCTCGCGGAGGAGCGGTTCCATCACGGCCGGGACGCGTGCATCGTGTGTACGTCCACGCTCGAGCTGGGCATTGACGTGGGCGACCTGGACGCGGTGCTGCAGGCCAACGCGCCTTCCACCGTGTCGTCCTTCCTTCAGCGAATGGGCCGGACGGGGCGCCGCGCGGGACAGGTCGCGAACATGGCGTTCCTCTGCGAGGAAACGGACTCGCTGTTGCTCGCGGTCGCGCTCATCGAGCAGGCGCGTACAGGCTGGGTCGAAGCCGTTCCCCTGCAGTCACGCTGCTGGGCCGTCCTCGTGCAGCAACTCATGGCGCTCTCGCTCCAGTTCGGGGCCATCTCCCCCGGGGACGCCTGGACGCAGCTGTCGCGGGTGCCCGACTTCCAGGGCATCTCCGCCACTGAGTTCGAGGCGCTGCTCCGGCACCTGGTCGCGACAGAGTTCCTCTTCGAGTCCGGCGGCAAGCTCTCGCTGGGGGACCGGGCCGAGCGGCTCTTCGGGCGGAAGAACTTCGCCGAACTGTACGCGGTCTTCACGAGCCCGGTGATGTACCGGGTGCTCGCGGGCGCGCAAGAGCTTGGCTCCATCGAGCCTGCTTTCGTCGAGCGCCTGGTGGAGGGCATGAGCTCATTCCTGCTGGGCGGCCGGGCCTGGGCGGTAGACGCGGTCGTCCACGGGGACCGGGAGGTGCACGTGCGCACCGCGCCAGCGGGCAAGAAGCCCACCTGGGGGGGATTCATGCCGCAGTTCCTTGGCCGTGAGGTGTGTCAGCGCATCCGGGCCGTGCTGCAAGGGGACGCGCCCCTTCCCTACCTGGAAGAAGGAGCTACCCGGGCCTTGCAGGCACTGAGGGATGACCTCGGCCCGCTCCTGCGCAGGGTGGGGCCCGCGGTGCAGCTCGATGACGACGGGAACGCGCTCTGGTGGAACTTCGCCGGAGGGCGCATCAACCACACCTTGAAGTACGCGCTGGAACTCGCGCACGGATGGAAGGTCGTTCCGGACAACTTCTTCGTGAGAATCAGCGGCGCGGGCGCGTCACACGAGGCGGTCGCACGGGGGCTGGAGGAGGCTGCTCGGGAGGAATTCTGGTCCGCGCCCGGCCGCATCCAGGCCATCGCCGCACGAATCCCTCCCTACCGGCTGAGCAAATTCCAGGACGCCCTGCCCTCGGCCGCAGTGGCCGAGATGCTGGGCAATGCGTTCCTCGACTTGAACGGCGCGCGGCAGGTTCTCGGCGCTCGCTGACAGGAAGTCGCTGCCACGACGTACCCCCGCAAAGTCGAAGGCCCTGGAGTCACCGGCTTTCACCGGAAACTCCAGGGCCTTCAGTTGGTCGGGGCGACAGGATTTGAACCTGCGACCACTTGCACCCCAAGCAAGTGCGCTACCAGGCTGCGCTACGCCCCGAAAACCGCGGTTGCTGCCGCCGTCGTGAAACGGTGCGCCCTTATGCCCCTACACAACGCCCAGGTCAAGCAGGAGCAGCAGGCCGCGTTGGGAAAACTCACCCTTCTGAATCTTCCATTCCCTCTTCGTCGAAGTCCTCGCCCCGAGCCTCGGCCGCGTCCGCGGCTGCTTCCTCGCGAGCGTCGATCTCCGCGTGATCTTCCGGCGGGGCCTCCCCGTTGAGGGCGCTCTTCAACACCTGGCTCGGCCGGAAGGTCAGCACCCGACGGGCCGAGATTTCAATCTCCTTGCCCGTCTGCGGGTTGCGACCCACTCGCGCCTTCTTCTGGCGCACCTGGAAGTTGCCGAACCCGGAGACCTTGATCTTGTCCCCACGCTCCAGCGTCTCCTTGAGCGTGTCGAACACGAGCTCCACGATTTCGGCCGACTCCTTCTTCGAGAAGCCGACCTTCTCGTAGACGCCCTCGATGATGTCCGCCTTCGTCATGCGAATCCTCGGGATGCCCCCACCCTCAGCACGGTGAACGCCCAAATACTGTGGCAGCCTTCCCGAAGGCAAGTCAACCCTCTGACTTCATTCAGGAATTCAGGCACGCAGAGCGGCACCCAGGCGCTGGTTCACCTCGCTGATGATGCGCTGGTGCGCCTCCGTGACTTCCACGTCGGTCAACGTCCGCTCCGCCGAGCGGTAGCGCAGCGCGTACGCCAGGTTCTTCTTCCCCTCGGGGATCGGCTTGCCCGTGTACACGTCGAACACCAGCGCGTCCTCCACCAGCGGCCGCCCCACCTCCAGGATCACCTTCCGCACCGAGTCGTTCGCCAGCTCCACCGGCACCACCACCGCCAGGTCACGGAGCACCGCGGGGAACTTCGGCAGCGAGTGATACTCGGGCACCAGCCGAGCCGCCGAGTACAGCGGCTCCGTGTCCAGCTCGAACACGAACACGCCCTCGGGCAACCCCAGCGCCTTCACCACGCGCGGGTGCAGCTCACCCACATGGCCGAGCACCGTGCCGTCCGCCAACTTCACCTCCGCGCTGGCACGCGGGTGGTACGCCGACGGCCCACCGGGCGACCAGGTGACACCCTCCACCCGCAGCGCTCCCAGCACCGCCTCCACCGCGCCCTTGGCGTCGTAGAAGTCCGCCCGGGCATCCTTCTGCGTCCAGCTCCGGCCCCCACCC
>NZ_JABXEM010000410.1:0-6743 GCF_013372595.1 Myxococcus sp. AM011 | reverse complement strand
GGGCGGGTGTATCTGCCCAACGTGGAGCTGTGGGTGCGCAACGTCGCGACGAACGTGGACAGCGTGCACGTGCTGTCGGACGTGCATGGCTTCTTCGGGGTGCCGCGTCAGCCGGCGGCGACGTACCGGTTGTGCTGGAGCGCGCCGGGCTTCGTCAGCGGGTGCCAGACGACGAACTTCAGCCTGGCGGACGAGACGTTCGTCATGCCCATCCACCTGCCGCTGGTGCCGGTGCGGCCCCTGCTGTGGGGCAACGCGCTGCTGAGAGACGGCTCGGTGCCCCTGACGCAGAGCAGCTTCCTGGGGGTGAACGTGGCGGCGCGGGTGCGGCTGGTGAACCCGGCCACCAGCGCCACGGTGTCCTCGGAGGTGCAGGTCAACGCCCTGGGCCAGTACGCGGTGGGCGACGCGCCGGCGGGAACCTGGAACGTGGTGGCGCGGGTGGAGGCCGACCAGGTCTCGTCGTCGGTGCAGATGGGGAGCGTCGCGGTGCAGCGGAATCTGACGTTCCGGAATGCGCGGCCGGTGCTGCGAGCGCCGGTGGCCTGGCGCAACACGCAGGCGCTGCGCAACGCGCTGCCGGGCGAGACGGTGCGACTGACGGCGCTGGCGAGTGACGCGGATGGGGACGCGCTGACGTGGCGCTGGGTGGCGTCCGCGGGCTCGGGCGTGGTGTCGGCGCAACAGGGTTCGGACGTGCTGTGGACGCTGCCCTCGGTCCAGGGACGCTTCAGCGTCTGGGCGGTGGTCTCCGACAACCGGGGCGGCGTGGCGACGAGCGAGGTGCGCGTGAGCACGCAGGGCCCGGTGGCGTACTTCGGCGGGCAGGTGTTGACGGCCAGCGGCCAGCCGGTGGGCGGGGCGCGGGTGACGGTGGGGAACAAGGAGGCCATCACCAACGCACGGGGCGGCTTCCAGCTCATGGTGGAGGAGTCGGCGCGGTATGTGCTCAACGTGCGCGCCACCGGCTTCCAGCTCCTGTCGCGCATCCTGCTGAACGAGGCGCCGGAGGGGCAGTACCGCCTGGTGTCCGCGCAGCGCTTCACGGTGAACCCCCAGGAGACGATGACGCTGTCGGCGCGCTCGCCGTCGGGCGACCAGCGGCCGGTGCTGCTCACGCTCCAGGCCAACTCGCTGGTGGACTCGGATGGCAACGCGGCGGACCAGCCGCTCACGGCGTGGCTGGCGCCGGTGGACCTGAAGGACCCGGAGGGCCGCATGCCCGGAGACCTGTCCGCGGTGGACCGCGAGGGCAACGTGGTGACGCTGACGAGCTTCGGCGCGCTGGAGGTCAACATCTTTGATGACCAGGGACGCCGCTTCAACCTGCGCAAGGAGTCGCCCGCGCAGGTGTCCTTCCCCGTGGACCCCAGGCAGGCGGAGCAGCCGGCCGGCACGCCCGCGTCCATGCCGCTGTGGTTCTACGACGAGGGCAAGGGCGTGTGGAGCGAGGAGGGCACGCTGTTCCTGCAGGGAGACACCTACGTCGGCGCGGTGCCGCACTTCTCCGTGTTCAACGCGGACATCGTCTCCACGGGCGCGGACTGCATGCGCGTGCACATCGACACCGCGCGCCTCCCGGTGCCGCTGTCGGTGCGCATCACCATCCCCGCCGGCCCCACGGTGTACACCACCACCCTGGACGCGGCGCTCAACGCCATCACCCGCCTGCCCGCCAGCACCGTCATCAAAATCGAGGTGCTCGACTCCAACGGGCTGGTCATCAGCACCGCCACGCAGAACCCCTCCACGGGGCCCGGCAACCCGAGCACCAACGCCATCACCGTGCCCTATCCGTACTCCGTCTGCACGTCGGACGTGACGCTGACGCTGGGCGTGCCCGCGTCCACGAACTTCCTCAACAACTACGGCACTGGTGACGCCGTGGCGGCGGCGGCCTACTACGCGGCCATCGACCCGGGCAGCACGAAGCTGACGCTGGCGACGTGGAAGACGGCCAACGGCTTCGGCGCGGACGACGCCGCGGCCTACTACTTCAACAACGGGGATCTGGGCTTCGGGCGCAGCATGCACATGAAGCGCTCGGGTGCGAATCGGGCCTTCTACGTGACGAACCACGCCAGCGTGGACTTCGCCACCGCCGGTGTGGCGCCCATCGCCACGGTGGCCATGGAGTACAGCCCGCACCCGACGATACTGCCGACCACGCCATACACGAAGTTCTACGTCTTCGACGCCGCGGGCAACCGCGTGGACCGCGCGGACCTGGACGGCAACGGCGACAAGTACGTGCCCCACCTGTGCAACGTCTGCCACGGCGGAGACGCGTTCTCCACGGACCCGCGCCGGGACCTCAACGCGCGCTTCATCCCGTTCGACTTGGAGAGCTATCGCTACTCCACCATCGAGTCGCCGCCCGTCAGCGGCATCTTCCCGTTCTCCCGCGCGAGCCAGGAGACGCAGTTCCGGGAGCTGAACAAGGCGGTGCTGGAGACCAACGTGACGACCACCATCCAGGAGCTGGTGCAGGGCTGGTACGGCGGTGTCACGCTGCCCGCCGCGACGCAGAACTCCACCTACGTGCAGCCCAACTGGGCCGCGTCCGGCAAGAGCAACGAGTACCTCCAGGTGCAGGCGCCGTCCTGCCGCGCCTGCCACAGCACGCGCGAGAATCAGTTGAGCTGGCGGTACTGGAGCCTGGCGGGCGTCAACAACGACTTCCAGGAGCGCACCGGCATCTACGGCGCGGTGTGCGGGCCGTCCCGCCGCATGCCCCACGCCAAGCGCACGTACCAGAACTTCTGGCTGAGCACGACGCCGCACCAGCCCAACGTCCTGGCCAACGCGGGCATCGCCGGGTGGACGCCCGCCGACCCGTGCCCGCTCTGAGTCGCGGTTGAGGTGAGCAGGTCCGACACCGCCTCCGGGGGTTACTCCCTGGAGGCGGTGCGCGGGGGTGTTCCCTGGCGGACGTCGGGCGCCGAGCGTGCGATGGGAGGCTCCGGGATTCTCTCGCCTTGAGTGCGCTGTTGCACCCTGGTATCCGCGAGCCCCCACCCGCTCCAGAGCAGGAAGCCCCCACAGATGGCCCAGAATTTCATCTTCACGATGCAGGACCTGCGCAAGGTCAAGAACGGCAAGGAGATCCTCAAGGGCATCTACCTGTCGTTCTTCCCGGGCGCGAAGATTGGCGTCATCGGTCCGAACGGCTCCGGCAAGTCGACGCTGCTGCGCATCATGGCCGGCGTGGACACGGAGTTCTTCGGCGTGGCGAAGCCGGACCCCACGGCCAAGGTCGGCTACCTGGCGCAGGAGCCGCAGCTCGACACCTCGCTGGACGTGAAGGGGAACGTGGAGCTGGGGCTGAAGGAGATTCGCGCCTCGCTGGACCGCTTCAACGAGGTGAGCGCGAAGTTCGCCGAGCCCATGAGCGATGCGGAGATGGAGAAGCTGCTCGCCGAGCAGGGCCGGCTCCAGGACGCCATCGACGCGGCGAACGGCTGGGAGCTGGACCGCACGATTGAGATGGCCATGGACGCGCTGCGCCTGCCCCCGGGCGACGCGGACGTGACGAAGCTGTCCGGCGGTGAGAAGCGCCGCGTGGCGCTGTGCCGAATCCTCCTGGAGAAGCCGGACCTGCTGCTGCTCGACGAGCCCACCAACCACCTGGACGCGGAGAGCGTCGCGTGGCTGGAGGTCGCGCTCAAGGAGTACAAGGGCACCATCGTCTGCATCACCCACGACCGGTACTTCCTGGACAACGCGGCCGAGTGGATTCTGGAGCTGGACCGCGGCGAGGGCGTGCCCTGGAAGGGCAACTACTCCAGTTGGCTGGAGCAGAAGCAGAAGCGGTTGGAGCTGGAGGAGAAGTCGGAGAGCCAGCGGCAGAAGACGCTCAAGCGCGAGCTGGAGTGGGTGCGCCAGTCGCCCAAGGCCCGGCAGGCCAAGAGCAAGGCGCGCATCTCCGCGTACGAGGAGATGCTCAACCAGACGCAGGACAAGCGCGAGGCCACGGGCGAGGTCATCATCCCTCCCGGCCCCCGGCTCGGAGGCCTGGTGGTGGAGGCCAAGGGCCTGCGCAAGGCGTACGGTGACCGGCTGCTCATCGACGACCTGAACTTCAAGCTGCCGCCGGGCGGAATCGTCGGCGTCATCGGCCCCAACGGCGCGGGCAAGACGACGCTGTTCCGGATGATGACGGGCACGGAGAAGCCGGACGCGGGCGAGCTGAAGATTGGCGAGACGGTGGTGATGGCCTACGTGGACCAGAGCCGCGACGCGCTCAACGGCGACAACAGCGTGTTCCAGGAGGTCAGCGGCGGGCTGGACCACCTGGACCTGGGCCGCGCGGGACAGGTGCCCAGCCGCGCGTACCTGGCGGGCTTCGCCTTCAAGGGACAGGACCAGCAGAAGCGCGTGAAGGATTTGTCCGGCGGCGAGCGCAACCGCGTGCACCTGGCGAAGATGCTCAAGAGCGGCGGCAACCTGCTGCTGCTCGACGAGCCCACCAACGATTTGGACGTGGAGACGCTGCGCAGCCTGGAGGACTCGCTCCTGAGCTTCGCGGGATGCGCGGTGGTCATCAGCCACGACCGCTGGTTCCTGGACCGCATCGCCACGCACATCCTCGCCTTCGAGGGCGACAGCAAGGCCTTCTTCTTCGAGGGCAACTTCCAGGACTACGAGGCGGACAAGAAGAAGCGCCTGGGCCCCGACGCCCTGGAGCCGCACCGCATCCGCTACCGCCCCATTTCAAAGAATTAGGCAGGCGGGAATTTCTCCGCTCTCTCCAGGAGGGAGCGGAGGCCCGGGTTTCCAGAGGTTGATGAAGCTTCACGGAGGGTTCTACCGTTGGGGGATGAACCTTCTTCGACAGAGCTGGCTGTGGAGTGGATTGCTGGGCGTGGTGCTGGGCCTGGCGGCGTGCAACGCGGGGGACATGAGCGGCGAGGAGGCCAGCTCGCTGGAGACGTCCGAGGCCGCGCTCTGCAGCGTCGAGCAGACGTGCCCGAGCGGTGCGCCGGTGACGTGCTCCTCTCCGACGACAGGCTGTACCTCGGGCGCTGACAACGGTGGCTGGGTGGAGTGCGATGGCGTGCGCACCTACTGTCCTCCGGCGTGTACCTGCGGCACGACGCGCTACACGGCGACCCGGTCTGGTGAGGGAGCCACCTGCGGCGCCGCGATGAGCCAGGCGCGCAGCCTGCTGGGCTCCGTTGTGACTGCGCGGTGCCCGGCGGGGGGCTGCAACAGCTCCGACATCATCGGTGACTGCATCGCACTGGGCCCCAACCGCACGGATGGCTTCCGCGCGAGCGTCACCCGCACGTACTCGTGCAAGGAGCCCGCGAACTGCCGGTAGCTCGTGGATATCGCAGTGTTGAATATTTTCAGTGCTGATGCCCTGCTGGCCCACGCCAGCGGGGCATTGTCGTCTTCAAGACAGTCATCCGGGTGGTCAGCCCAGACACCCTGCCCGCAATTGATTGCATCAGTTTGGCCAAAAAATAGTCGTGAGTCTGAAATCCATATGTGACGGATTGGTCACAGGCTCTCTGGATTTGCCGGGATTAACACAGTGCATTAACAGGCGGACACCCCGTGCGGGCCTGTAGCGCTCCCTCTGGGGCAATGCGAAGTTCGGTGGGTTCGCAACTTTTGGCGGCTGATCTTGAAAATCCGGTTGGCGTCTGTCGATGCCCTCTCCGGCGGCAGTGATTGGGGAGGGGTGTCTCGGACCTCATAGGGAGCCATCCACATGACTGTCAGGAACAACGTCAGCAACCGGGACCCCAGCAACTACCGCATCCGTGAGCGCGACACGCTGAGCAAGATCGCCGCCCGGAACAACACGACGGTGGATGAGCTGGCCCGGCTCAACAACATCTCCGACCCGAACAAGATTCGGGCGGGGGCAACCCTCAAGCTTCCGTCCGCCACGGACGGGTTCGACCGCACGGCGGCCACCCCGGGGCAGACCACCGCGGGCGCGCGCCAGACTCCTGGCGACACCTTCGACGCGGGCACCACCGCCGCGGCGGGCCTGACGTCGCCCAACGCGTCCGGGACGAACAACGGCTACCGCAACATCCAGGACCTGAGCGCCTTCACCCGCGGCGGCTCCAACTCCGAGGCGGCCATCGTCGTCGGCACCTCCGAGGGCAACCGCCGCCCGGACGGCACCTTCACCTCCAGCTACGGCGGCCACACGGACCCGGGCAACGCGGCCCACAACCGTGGCTCGTTCTCCTACCAGGGCACCGGCGCCAACACCCCGCAGCAGGCCGACCAGATCTGGAACCGCGAGCTGGCCAGCAAGACGCCTCGCTACGAGGCCGCCGCCCGCGCCGCGGGCCTGGACCCGAACAACGCGTTGCTGGCATCCACGTACTTCGACCTGCACACCCAGTCGCCCCGCGCCGCGCAGAACTTCATCAACCGCGAGCTGCCCAAGCTGGCGCAGGACCCGCGTGGCGTCACCCGCGAGTCGCTCATCGACGCGCGCGTGAATGCGTACCGCAATGACCAGGGCGTCCTGCGCGCCGCCGGCTTCAACCACAGCGAGTCCCGCCTGCGCGCCGACCAGACGCGCCGCGAGACGGCGCTCGTCACGGCGCTGGATGCGCGGGGCTATCGCTCCGGCACGACGCAGAACCCCGCCGTCCCCCAGGGTCAGGTGCCGGTGCCCACGCCGCGCCCCACCACGGCCGCTCCCACGCCGCGCCCGGCTTCCGAGCGCCCCACGACCGCCCCCACGCCGCGCTCGGAGGCCGGGCGCGGCG
>NZ_JABXEM010000040.1:0-53827 GCF_013372595.1 Myxococcus sp. AM011 | reverse complement strand
GGTGGGCTGGGGGACGTGGCGGGGGCGCTGCCCGTCGCGCTCGCCGCCCTGGGCCATGACGTCAAGGTCGTCACCCCGCGTTACCGTGACCTACGGGACGCCGGGCGGCTGTCGCCCACGGGGCAGTCGCTCCAGCTTCGCTTCCCCTTTGGAGAGCAGGGCGGCCCCATCCTCTCCGCGTGGGTGTCGGAGCGGCTGGAGGTCCTCTTCCTGGAGAACGAGTACTTCTTCGGCAACCGCCAGGGCCTGTACGGCGATGCGTCGGGCGAGTTCGGCGACAACCCCCGGCGCTTCGCCTATCTGTCCGTGGGCGCGCTCCAGGCCGCCCAGCGGGTGGGTTTCGCGCCGGACATCATCCACGCGAACGACTGGCAGACGGGGCTCGTCCCGGTGGCGCTGCGCCGCGGCTTCCAGGCCACCGCGCTGGGCCGCGCCAAGAGCGTGTTCACCATCCACAACCTCGCGTACCAGGGCCAGTTCCCCAAGGACGCGATGGCGGACCTCGGCTTGCCGTGGGACTTGTTCACCTCCGAGGGGGGGCTGGAGTTCTACGACACGGTCAACCTGCTCAAGGGGGGCCTGGTCTTCGCCGACGCGCTCACCACGGTGTCGCCCACGTACGCGCGTGAAATCCAGACGCCCGAGCAGGGCTATGGCCTGGACGGCCTCCTGCGCCGCCGCGCCCACCGGCTGCACGGCATCCTCAACGGCGTGGACACCGACGAGTGGAACCCGGCCACGGACCCGTTCCTCCCCGCGCGCTTCACGCCCCGGGAGCTGGAGGGCAAGGCGGTGTGCAAGCGCGAGCTGCTCCAGCGCTTCGGGCTGCCGGCGGGCGACGCGCCGGTGTTCGCCATCGTCAGCCGGCTGGCGTGGCAGAAGGGCATGGACCTGCTCCTGGAGGCGCTGCCCTCCGCGCTCCAGGCGGATATCCGCTTCGTGGGCGTGGGCAGCGGCGAGGGCCCGCTGGAGGAGGGGATGCGCGCGTTGCAGGCCCGTTACCCGAAACAGGTCTCCGTGCACCTGGGGTTCGACCCGGCGCTGTCACATCTGGTGGAGGCGGGGGCGGACTTCTTCCTCATGCCCAGCCGGTATGAGCCGTGCGGCCTGAATCAGATGTACTCCCTGCGTTACGGGACGGTGCCCATCGTCCGGGCCACCGGCGGGCTGGTGGATACGGTGGAGGGAGGGCTGGACGGCAACGGAATCCTCTTCGAGGCCTTCCACCGGGCCGCCCTCCTGGCCGCCTTCCGCCGGGCCCTCTCCCTCTACGCGGACCCGCCCCGACTCGCGGATTTCAGGCGACGGGGCATGGAGAAGGACTTTTCCTGGGACGCGTCCGCCACCCGGTACGAGAGCCTGTATTCAGGTCTCGTGGCTGAATAATGGGTGCGGATAGAAAATCGCAGTAGGCTTGTGCCGTGGCGGAAGCTCCGGACCTGGGTGGTTATGAGGTAGTCGGCCGGTTGGCTGTCGGCGGCATGGCGGAGGTGTACCAGGCGAGAGCCCGGTCCACGACGCAGAGGTCGCCCGGCGAGCCAGACGAAGTCGTCATCAAACGACTGCATCCGTCGTTTCGCAGCGACACGGCCTATGTGAAGGCCTTCGTCGACGAGGCGAAGCTGACGGTGCGCTTGAGACATGCGCACATCGTCCGGACGTTCCGCCTGTTCAAGGCGGGGCCGGACTACCTGATGGTGCAGGAGCTCGTGAGTGGCCGGACGCTCGGCTACATGCAGGAGCTGTTGCTCAAGGCCGGCGCGGCGATGCCGCCCGAGTCCGCCTGCTACATCGCCTGGTGCATGCTCAAGGCGCTCGACTACATCCATCGGGCGAAGGTGGGGGAGAACGGCGCCACCATCGTCCACCGCGACGTGAATCCGGCCAACGTGCTGCTGGGCATCAACGGAGACGTGAAGGTGACGGACTTCGGCGTGGCGGAAGTGGAAGGGATGATGCGCGGTGACGCGGGGGCGCTGCGCGGCACGCTGCCGTACATGAGCCCCGAGCAGGTGCTGGGGCAGGCGGTGGATTCGCGCACGGACCTGTACGCGGTGGGCGTCATCCTGTGGGAGTTGTTCGCCAGCCGGCGGCTGCACACCGGGGACAACGAGTCGGACCTGATGCACCGGGTGCGCGACGGGCGGGTGCCGCTCTTGTCGTCGGTGACGTCGGACCTGCCGGACTACGCGGTGCAGGTGGTGCGCAAGGCGCTGTTCGCGGACCGGGTGCGGCGCTTCCAGACGGCGGCGGAGTTCATCAAGGCGCTGGAGGCGCTGTCCCGTCGAGCGGGTTGGCCCCTCACGGTGGAGGCACTCCAGCCCCTGCTGGGCGGCTGATGCGCGCGCGTCGCGAGCTGTTGACGGTGCTGATGGGTGCCGCCCTGGTGGGCTCCGGGTGCCTGGGCGCGGTGCCCTTCCAGCCGCGCGCGTATGACGACGCGGTGCGGGTCGAGTCGCTGAGCGTGGACTTCCATGCGGACGGCTCGGGCGTGCTCGACGTGGGGCTTCAGGTGAAGAACCCGTCGTCGGACGCGGCCACGCTCACGTCGGTGGACTTCGAGCTGTGGGTGGACGGACGGCGAGTCGCCGCGGGGCAGCAGCATGTAGACGCGGCGCTGCCTCCCGATGGGAATGCTCCGCTGCGCGTGCTCTTCCCGCTGGCCGCCGAGCGCGTCACCGCCGTCACCGGAGATGCGGCGGTGCCGGTGCGCGTGCGCGGTGGCGTGGTGCTGCGCTTCGGGCGCACGGAGCGGCGCGCGCCCTTCCGGGTGCAGGGCTCGCAGAAGCTGACGCATGTGCCGCCGCTCGACAGCGCGGGCGACTGAAGCGCGCGGGCCGTGCCGCTCAGGACTTGGCGGCCGAGGACTCCGCGCGAGTCTCCTTGGCGCGGGGCTCCTTGCCGGGCGTGGCGCTCTTGAGGCGGGACATGCGCACGCGGTCGATGCGGGCGCCTTCCTTGTTGGACACGACGAACTGCCAGCCGTTGTACGTGAAGCGCTCGCCCACGTCGGGCAGGTGTCCCGCCAGCGATGACAGGTAGCCGCCCAGCGTGTCGAAGTCGCCCTCGGGCAGCGGGAAGCCGAAGGCCTGGGTGAAGCGGTCCACCTCCATGGCGGCGTCCACCATGAAGCTGCCGTCGGCCATCTTCTCCACCTGCTTCTCCTCCACCTCGAACTCGTCGCCGATGTCGCCGACGATTTCGCGCAGGATGTCCTCCAGCGTGACGATTCCCATGAAGCCGCCGTACTCGTCGACGACGATGGCCATGTGAATCTTGCGCTTCTGCATGTCGCGCAGCAGGTCGCCGATGGGCTTCATCCACGGCACGAAGTGCGCCGGGCGGATGATGTCCTGCAGGACGATGAGCTCCGGGTGCTGGAGCAGCGGGATGATGTCGCGCGCGTGCAACACACCGATGATGTGGTCCACGTCGTCCCGGTACACGGGGATGCGCGAGTGGTTCTCCTCGGCCAGGAGTCGCAGCAGGTCCTCGGAGGAGATGGTGCTGTCCACCGTGACGACTTCCGTGCGCGGCACCATGACGTCACGGCAGCGCTTGTCGGACAGCTCGAAGATGGAGCGGATGAGCTGCGGGGCGCTCTTGTCGACCTCGTTCTTCGCCGCCTGCGCGGCCAGGAGCTTCTCCAACTCCTCCAGCGGCGGAGGCGGGGGCTCGAAGCGCAGCGTGCGGCCGAACGTGCGCGCCACCAGGTTGAGCACCCCCAGCACGAAGCGCATGGGCGGATACAGCACCGTCACCAGCAGCGACACGACGCCGGACAACCGCATCGCCCAACGCTCCGGGTTGGCGTTGGCGAGCCCGCGCATGGTGACTTCCATGAGGCTGGCCAGCACGCCGACGAACAGCGCGCCCGCGGCGACGGTGGCCACCGGCAACCAGGCGGCCTCACCGTAGCGCGTCAAATCCAGCATGCGCGGCGGGACGAAGGCGCCGATGGCCGCGGCGAGGAAGCCGCTCAGCAGCGTGCCCAGGCGCAGCGCGGTGGCGGTGGCCTCGCGCTCCGTCTTGTGGCGCAGGACGCGGCGGCTCGACGCGCCGGGATGCTGCTCCGCCAACTCCTGGGCGCGCAGGTCGGAGGTTCCGTAAAGCGCGGACTCCGCCGCGGCGACCAGAGACCTGACGAAGCACAGCGCCAGGCAGGCGACCCAGAGGGCCCAGGTAGGCATAGAGGCCCGTTCTTAACCCGTGCTAAGGGTCCGTTCCACCCCGCTGGAGCCCCGATGCCCGCTCGCGTGTATTCCCTTGGAGCACTCCTGGCCCTCCTCGTGCCCGCCGTCGCTGGCGCGTGGCCGGTGGACATGGTCCTCCCGCTGGAGGCGGGCAAGGAGCGCTTCCAGAAGCTGGCGGCCGTGGAATGGGTGGAGGTGGAGGACGCCTCCATCGCCAGCGCGGAGGTGCTCCCGGGCACCAACGAACTGTTGCTCACCGGTCAGAAGGAAGGGCGCACGCTCCTCCTCCTGTTCGCGGAGGGGCGCTTCGCGGTGTGGCGCCTCACGGTGGGAAATCCGCCCGCGGAGGACGTGGCGCCCAAGCTGGCCTCCGCGCGCAAGGCGTGTCCGGACGTGAAGGCCACGCAGGGCGCGGAGCGCTCGCTCACGGCCACGGTGAAGGACGCCGCGTGTCGCGCCGCGCTGCTGGAGGTGCTGCGCACGGACGCTTACGTGGCGCGGGAGTTGGAGCTGACCTTCGACGTGCCGGCGCTCCAGGAGCAGCTCGCCTCGGTCGTCTCGGCGCTCCAGCCGCTGGGGTTGGAGGCGAGCTACAGCGGCGCGGGCCTGGTGGTGACGGGCACCGCGAGCCGCGAGGACTGGCGCCGCTCACTGTGGGAGCTGTTCCGCCGCTCCGTGGGCCGCGTGCCGCTGGAGGACCGGGTGGAGCTGAAGGCCCCGGAACCTCCCGCCGCCGTGCCGGACGCGGGCCCCGCCGTCCAGGTGGAGCCGCCGGTGGAGGTGGAGATCCTCTCTCCGCCTCCGAAGAAGGCGCCGCGCAAGAAGCGCGGAGGCTAGGGCGTCGTCTCGCGCAGGATGAGGAGTCCGCGCGACGTGTCCACCGTGTAGATGAAGCCATCGCCCGGCACTCGGATGCCGATGGCGCCGTCGTAGAAGCTCTCGCCTCGTCCCGCGTCGTCCGGCCGGAAGGTGTTGTAGTGGGCCATCTCGCGCGGGCTCTCCGGGGTGGAGACGTCCAGCACGCGCACGCCCTCGTGGTACCAGGCGACGTAGAGCTTCGTCCCGGACAGCACCATGTTGTGGATGGAGACGTAGTCGCGCATCCGGTGCTCGCCGATGAGCTTCACCGAGGCCGGGTCCGTCACGTCGAGCACGCGCAGGTGCGCGCCCCAGTCCTCGCCCCCCTCGAAGGCGATGAGCCGCTCGCCATAGCGCGCGACGGCGTTGGCGTGGCTGGTGGAGTGCGCGTAGCGGTAGGAGCCGAGCTGACGGGGCGTCCCGCTCGGGTTCAGCTCGCCGATGACGTAGCCGGCGCGCCAGAAGTTGACGTAGAGCCGCCCCTCGAAGGCGAACATGTCGTGCGGCCCGTAGGAGCTCGCGGCGTCGAAGCCCGCGGCCTGGAAGGCGCCTGTCAGCTCCGGAGACAAAGGCTGGGTGACGTCGTAGACGAGCACCTCTCCAGTGGGCGCGGGCGACGCGGCGAACAGCGTGTTCTCGTACACGAACACGGTGTGCACGTTGGTGCGGGTGCCCGTGGAGAACACCTCCACGGGGTGAGCGGGGTCGGTCAGGTCGAAGACGATGACGCCGCGCACGCCGCTGGCCACGTAGAGCGCGTTGCCATGGGCCCAGACGCCGTTCCAGTACGTGTCATTGGTGCGCTGGATGTGCTCCGTCAGCACGGGCTGGCTCGGATTGCTCACGTCGTAGACGAAGAGGCCGCCGCCGAGCGCGACGACGTAGGCGTGTCCATGCGCGATGTACACGTCGACGGGCAGGCCGGGTGCCACGGCCGTCTCGGACACCCGCTCCATGCCGGAGGACTCCGGCTCGTCCACGCGGGCGGTGACCTTCACCGCGTCGAAGGTGCCCTCACCCTCCACGCGTCCGTTGAGACATTCCACGTAGCAGCCTTGCAACCGGTCGGTCTCGGGCGACTGGCAGCCAAGGAACGAGCGGCGACGGACGCCATTCGTTCCTTCCGTGCGAGAGCCCGAGATGTAGACGTTGCCGCCCGCGCCCACCTGTCGCGCGTCCAGCGTCAGGCCTCCGGCGTACTGGGTGCCGGTGGAGGCCAGCCGCATGGACTGGGACGAGAAGCTGTAGGTGTTTCCGTAGCGCGGGTTCCTCGCGCGGACGTGCAGGGTGTAGACGCCCTCCAGTTCCAGCGTCGCGAGCTCTCCGGGTCTACAGCCGCTCGTGCCGAAGCTGGTCACGCTTCCGCAGGTATTGGAGGCCGTGTCGACCGTGCACGCCGCGAAGGCGCCCGTGTCCTTCCAGTCGCCCTCGTCCGCCCCGCCCGAGGGCTCCGGAGTCGGTGGTGGCTTGTCGTCGCTGCAGGCCGTCAGGGCCAGGGTCACCGCGGCCAGCATCAACAGGGCACGCATGGAGCTCATCCTGAGGAGAGTGGGGTGTGTCCGCGTCGGTGGGACGCCGACGTGTTCATATCGCGACGGCGGGCTCTTCGCCTGTCGTGTGCGCGGAGCACGTGTCCGCGTGGGAAGGGTCGACGCCGGGGACGTTTCAGGGTGTGCCGTGAGGAGGCCGGCATGAGGTATGACGGCGCGAAGTATCCGGACCGGCCGTGACGTGCGGGTGCGTCATGTCGCCGGGGTCTTCTGGAGGAGCCGATGCGATTCTCGATGCGGTCGACTTCACTGGTGTTGGGCCTGACGCTGCTCGCGCCGCTGGGGGCGAGCGCCCAGTTCGATGATGGTGAGGCGTCACTCACCGCGCCCACGGAGCCGGAGCGGGGTTGTCCGAAGCGCCCGGACCTGGTGCCCTTCACGCCGCGCGCGCAGATAGGCATGGAGGGTTCGGGCTGGCTGGTGCACCAGGCCATCATCCCCGAGTCGAAGGACACCTTCTTCAAGGGCCGTGAGCGGGAGCGCTCGGGTGTGAAGCGGGTGCCGGAGGAGGAGGCGCGGAGGTACGGCGCACCGGACCCGACCATCCCGCTGTGGGTGTTCGGCAAGGCGGACGCGCCGGCCTGTCGCGCGCTGCCCGTCCACTGGTGGGCGGCGCGGATGGGGGCGACGGACGCGGACCGCAAGACGTTCCTCATGGCGGAGATTGAAGTGGACTGCGACGTGCTGCCGCCCGGGCGCCTGTCCGGTACGCCGGTGGCGCTGCGGCAGAAGGATGAGCCCACGGGGTGCAAGCTGCGCAGGCCCACCGAGCGCGAGACGGGCAAGGACGGAGAGGGCCTGCCGCCCGATGTGCTGGAGTTCATCCCCGTGCGCGACTGCGAGTCGCCGGAGTGCCTGCGGCTGTGGGAGCGCATCGGCACGAGCTGGGATGACACCACCACGGTGGGCGACTTCACGGTGTCGTGGATGGAGCGCAAGGGGAAGAAGGACCCGTGCGACTGGCCCACCGAGGACCTCTCGTTGCTGCTCTTCCGTCCGCCTGGCTCGCTCACCCCGGCGCTGCTGCGCAATGGGGGCACGCAGTTCTTCGGAGGCCTGCATGACAGCTCGGGGCTGAGGTTCGTGCTCAGTCGGGACCTCGGTTCGCTCTACATGCACGAGGCCGCGAAGCCGAAGGCCGCTCCGAAGGCGGTGCGTTACGGGAGTCCGACGGAGGAGGATTTGATTCTCACCCGGCGCACGCTGTCTCCGTGCAAGGTGAAGCGCTGAGTCCGAGCGCCCTTCACCGCGCGGGGGCTTCCGTCCACTTCCCCTGCCGGGTCGGCTCGCGCAGGGCCTTGTGGAGCGCGGTGAGGAAGCGCTTCCTCGGCCATGACTCCGCGCCAAACCTCGCCAGGTGCTCGGTCTCCACCTGGCAGTCCACGAGTTGGAAGCCCCACTCCTTGAAGCGCTCCACCGACGACACGAAGGCCACCTTCGACGCGTCCGGCGCGAGCGCGAACATGCTCTCACCGAAGAACGCCGCGCCCAGTGACACGCCGTACAGGCCGCCCTTCAACTCGCCGCCCTGCCACGCCTCCACCGAGTGCGCGAAGCCCCGCTCGTGCAGCTCGACGTACGCCTCCAGCATCTCGTCTGTAATCCACGTCCCGTTCTGCCCGGGACGCGTCACGCGGCCACACTCGGTGATGACGCGCGCGAAGGCCGTGTCGTAGCGAACCTCGTACTCGCCCCGGGCCATCGCCTTGCGCAGGCTGCGGCCCACATGCAGCGAGTCCGGCGTCAGCACGAAGCGAGGGTCCGGCGAGTGCCAGAGGATGGGGTCTCCCTCGCTGAACCACGGGAAGATGCCGCGCGAGTACGCGGCCAGCAGCCGTTCGGGGCTCAGGTCCCCGCCCACGGCCAGCACTCCGCTCTTGTCAGCGCGCTCCGGAGGCGGGAACAGCTCCGGGTGCTCGTCACTCAACAGGTAGATGGGCACGCACCGCGCACTCTACCGGGACACGTTCAGCTTCACCTCGCCCGAGAGTGAATACGGCACCCGCATCAGTGGACCGGTCAGCTCTCCCGTCACCCCGTAGGGCAGGACCCCCCGGGAGATGAGCGCCTTCACCTCCGGCCCCCACGAGTCCTTCGTCACCGCCACCTCCACCGGGTACACCCCCGTGGCGGACGCATCCACGCTGTCCGACTGCGCCAGCGTCCCACTGTCCAGCGCCTTGCCCGCCACCGCCATCTGCCACGTCAGCCCGCTGAGCTTCAGCGGGAACGGGTTGGGGTTCCGGATGCCCAGCCGGAGGTTCAACTGCACCTCCTCGGCGGAGTAGCGCGCCCCGTCCAGCTCCTCCACGACGATGGTGGGAAGCCGGGGCACGCGCACCGCGCGACTCGCGGCGAAGGGCACCTGCTCCTCGGCGTCGCCCGTGCGCACCACCAGCACCCCGCGCAACGCCAGGAGCACCGTGCCGCCCTGCGCGCTCAGCCGCGCCAGGTCCTCCGCGCTCTGCACGTAGGCCGCGCGCTCTTCGAAAGACACGTCCCCGGGAGTGCCCGGCGTAAGCCGCGTCTCCAATTTCAGGGTGCCCTTCTTCAGCACCTTCCCCTCCGAGACGAGCTCGTAGTCGACGCGCTCCACCACGCCGGGCGCGGCGCTGGCCACCTGGGCGCTGTAGCGCAGGGTGGCCTCTGTCAGCCCCTGCGACACCACGGACGTGTCCTGAGCGGTGAGGGTGGCGGAACCAGCCGGCCGGGTGGGGGACGAGGCACACCCCATCCCCACCAGGAGCAGTGCGGCAAGCTGGACGACGGGCGAAGTCGAGCGCATCACGCTAGACATTGTGTGCACCCCGGAAGCCGCCCCCAAGGGCTTTTCCGCTAGACTGTCCACCACTCGTGGTCCGACGCCGCCCCAACTTCAACAAGACGGTCCGCTCCCTCATCCGGGACATCGCGACGAAGCTGCCGGAGTTCGCCCACGTGAAGGCGGGCCGCATCCTGGTGGTCGCGGGTGAGGCGCGCCGTGCCTCTCGCGGCACCGTGAAGCCGCTGTGCTTCCGGGGCGGCAAGTCCACGGACCGCACCGGGCGCCGCAAGCCCGTCATCCGCATCCGCGGCCGGCGCATGCTGTACTGCATCACCCTGCGGCCCCTCTTCTTCAGGGGCTCCACCGCCCAGGCCCGCCTGGAGACGGTGCTGCACGAGCTCTTCCACCTGTCGCGCCGCTTCGACGGCACCCTGCACTCGGGCCGGCGCCACGCCGTGCTCGGCAAGGACTTCGCCCGGAAGCTGCGCCCGCTCGTGCGTCGCTACCTCAAGATGTGCCCTCCGGAGCTGCTCTCCGCCCTGGCCCTCACCGGCGAGGTGCGCGTCCTCCAGTGGCTGGAGCGCCCGGGCCCCGCCTACGTCCCGGGGACGCACCGACGTGTGCGCAAGGTCTACACCGAGGACCAGCTCTATTACGGCATCGCGCGCATGGTGACGCCCAAGCCCCGCGTCCCGCGTGAAGCCGTCGTCCGCCTCAAAGTCCACTGACAGTCCGCTTCCTGGCCACCCTGTACACCCTAGGACACTGTTCGTCTGAATCGTTTGACTTTGATAATGAGTATCAATATCGTCCGTCGCGTTTCAGACAGCGGAGTGGTGATGCGCGACGGATGCCAGCAGGGCGGTGAAGCGGGCGAGTTGCGGTGTCTGTGCGGAAGTCTGCTGGCGAGGTTGGTGCCGGAGGGTGTGGAGCTGAAGTGCCGTCGTTGCCACCGCACGCGGGTGGTGCCGCTGGAGCGGCCGCCGGGTGGTGCGAGCGCGACGGCCGCACGCGGCTGAGCGGGTGGGAGTGCCTGGGCGGGACAAGGCCCGGGGTGTGTCGAGAGTTGACTGAGGCCAGAGGCCCTCGAGCCCAGTGCCCCGCGGGGACTCCGTCAGAGGGAGTCCTATCGGCCATGAGTTGGAGGACGTGGAATGCGTGGGAGTTGGTGTCTCCTCGTGCTGGCGTGTGCCGCCCCTGATGTGGCGTGGGGCCGCGCGTCGCCCCAGGCGGAGCAGCCAGCTCCTTCGTCGAATGCGTCCACGAATGAAGCTGTGCCCGTCGCGGCGGAGTCCGACTCCTCCATGACGAGCGGTTCCGAGGTCTCGCGTGAAGCCGTCCCGGAGGAGCCCGTCTCCGCCGCGTCGAGCGACTCCGAGGCCGAGGAGAAAGTGTCGAAGCAGGCCGAGGTCGTCGCGGGTCCAGGGGCCTCGACGACCTCGGCATCTTCGACATCCGCCGAGCAGGATGACGTCCCGGTGGCGCGCACGGTGGTGACGGCGTCGCGCACGCAGGAGCGCCTGGGCGAGACGCCCGTGGCCACCGAGGTCATCACCCGCGCGGACATCGTCGCGAGCGGCGCCCGGGACGCGTCGGAGTTGCTCGCCGCGCATCCCGGATTGGAAGTGGTGCAGACCTTCGCCGGAGCGTCGCTCCAGGTGCAGGGCCTGGGTCCCGAGTACGTGCTGGTGCTGGTGGACGGAGAGCGCGTCGCGGGTCGTGTCGCGGGCAGCGTGGACCTGTCGCGCTTGTCGCTCGAGGACGTGGAGCAGGTGGAGATCGTCAAGGGCCCGTCGTCGGTGCTCTACGGCAGTGACGCGGTGGGCGGCGTGGTGAACTTCATCACGCGCCGGGCGCGCAAGCCGCTCGGTGGCGAGCTGCGCGCGGCCTATGGCGCGCTGGAGCGGCTGGACCTGGACGCGACGGGCGAGGCGCGGGGCGACGGCTGGGGCCTTCGTCTCAGCGGTGGCCTTCAGCGCCGCGCCTCCTACGACCTGGACACCGCCGACGTGGGCACCACGGGCAGCAGCCTGGAGGGCTTCGACGTCTCCGCCAGTGGAGACCTGAAGGGCGAAGGGCCGCTGTCGATGGAGGGCTCCGCCGGCTTCTCGCGGCGCACCCAGCGCGGCGTGGACATGGGCGTCGCGGGCGCGGTGTTCGACCGGGCGAGCCGCGACACGTCCATCACCTCGCGGCTGGCGCCGTCGTGGAAGTTGAACGGCGACGCGACGCTGCGGGTGGAGGGCTCCTATACCCACTTCCAGCGCCGCTACCTGAGAGACCAGCGGCGCGCCTCCGCGCTGGACACGGTGGAGGACACGCGCGAGCAGCAGGGTCGACTGGGCACGCAGCTCGACGCGCGCGTGGGCGAGCGACATGCGTTCGTCGTCGGCGCGGAGTTCCTGGGCGAGTGGCTGGTCGCGGACCGGCTGGAGACGGGCGGGGGAGACCGGGGCCGTGCGTCGCTGTACGCGCAGGACAGCTGGACGCTCGCGACGGGGCCCAAGCTCGTCGTCGTTCCGGGCGCGCGCGTGGATGTGGACACGCAATTCGGCACGGCCGTCACGCCTCGGCTCGCGGCGAAGATTGACCCCTTGTCGTGGCTCACCGTGCGCGGCAGCTACGGCTGGGGCTTCCGGGCGCCGGGCTTCCAGGAGCTGCTGATCGACTTCGAGAACCCCACCGTCGGCTACGTGGTGCGCGGCAACCCGGACCTGAAGCCGGAGCGCTCGCGCAGCTTCAGCCTGTCCACGGAAGTTCGGCCGTCGGATGCGTCACTCCTCTGGGTGAGCGCGTATCAGCACTCGCTGCGCGACATGATTGCCTCCACGCTGGAGCAGGGTGGGGCGCAGCAGCTCTTCACGTACACCAACGTGGCGCGTGCGCGCGTGAGGGGCGGCGAGCTGGGCCTGCGTCAGCGCTTCCCGTGGCGCCTGTCCGGCGAGGTGGCCTACACGCTCACTGACGGACACGACGAGGAACTGGACCGGGCGCTGGAAGGCCAGGCGCTTCATCGGCTCACCGCGCAGGCCACGTGGCGTCACCGCGAGTGGGGTCTGGAGACGTGGGTCCGCGCGGCGCTCGTCGGCAAGCGGCCCTTCTATCCGGATACGGACGGTGACGGTGTCGCCAATCCCTACCAGTCCGATGCCTATGTCACGGTGGATGCCCGAATCGCTTGGAGGGCGCGTGAGTCGCTCCAGTTCTTCGTGCTGGGCTCCAACCTCGCGGACGCGGGCAACCCCACGGACCTGCCCATTCCGCCTCGCACCTTCCAGGCCGGCGTCTCGTTCCGGCTGTGAGTCCCTCTCGAAAACTCAAGGAGCCCGAATGTCCCGCCCCCCCTTCTTCTCTGTGTCCCGTTTCGGCCGTGCCGCCGCGGTCCTGTGCCTGACTGGCCTGCTGTCCGCCTGTGGTGACGACCTGGTCCCCACGCCGGGGGATGACGATGACAACACGCCGGACCCGTCGGAAGTCGAGGTGCCGGCCAATGGCACGCACGTGCGCCACGTGGGCAATGCGGACGGCTCCATCACCACGGTCGTCGACGCCACGAGCAAGGAGGCTTGGGTGGGCCTGGATTTGGATACGGGCCTGCAGGTGAGCGCGAGCGAGGACGCCGCGTGGGACTTGTCCTTCCAGCGCTTCGGCATCCGCTCGCGAGGTGGCGTGAATGGCACGGGCGGCGTGGAGGTGGCGGTGCTGCCCTCGCAGGACTTCCTCCAGCTCACGCAGGCGCCCGCGAGCGGCTTCGCGGTCGACGCGGATGACGGCGCCGACGAGGGCTCGGACCCGGACACCGTCTTCCAGGCCAATGGTGGCTGGTACGCCTACGACGTGACGACGCACAAGCTGTCGCCGCGCGCGCAGGTGTACGTCGTGCGCTCCGATTCGAGGGCGTACTTCAAGGTGGAGATGCTGTCCTACTACGACGACGCCGGCACGCCCGCGATGCTCAAGCTGCGCTGGACGAAGGTGACGGCGCCCGTCTCCGGAGGCGCGCTCCAGGATGGCGTCTCTCCCAGTGGTTCCCCTGTCGAAGTGTCTCACTGAAGTCGAAGTCCTCCTCTCCCCTGGTGTCTGCCATGATTTCCCAACCTGCTCCCACGGCGTCTTCCTCCGAGCCCACCGCCCTCCGTCAGCGCTGGCAGTCGCTGCTCGAGGCCCAGCCGCGCACGCGTATCCGTGATGCGGCCGAACAACTTGGCGTGAGCGAGGCGCAGTTGCTCGCCACCGGTGTGGGTGAAGACGTCGTCCGGTTGGACCTGCGTCTCGACACGTTGCTGCCTCGCCTGGAGTCGCTGGGCAAGGTGATGACGCTCACGCGCAACGAGAGCGCCGTGCACGAGAAGCGCGGCCTGTACCGCAACGTCGAGGTGAACGGGGCTGTCGCGCTGGTGCTGGACGAGAACATCGACCTGAGGCTGTTCCTCATGCGCTGGCGCTTCGGCTTCGCGTTCCGTGAGGCTCGTCCGGAGGGCACGCGGCGCAGCCTGCACTTCTTCGACGGCACGGGCATGGCCGTGCACAAAATCTACCTGGAGGCCGAGTCCGGCGTCGGCGCGTACGACCGCCTGGTGGAGGACTACACCCACGCGGAACAGTCGCGCGTGGTGCCGGTGGAGGCGGCCTCCGCGCCGGAGGTTCCCCGGCCGGATGGCGACATCGACGTGGAGGGCCTGGTGTCCGGCTGGCGCGGGCTCCAGGACACGCATGACTTCTTCCCGCTCCTGCGTCGCTTCAAGGTGGCGCGGACGCAGGCGCTCCGATTGGTGGGCAGCGAGCTGACCACGCCCGTGGCCCCGGCGTCCCTGACGTGGACGCTGGAGAAGGTGGCGGCCTCGGGCCAGCCCATCATGGTGTTCGTGGGCAACCCCGGCGCCATCCAGATTCACACCGGCCCGGTGCACACCGTGCGCGCCATGGGCCCGTGGATGAACGTGTTGGACCCGAGCTTCAACCTGCACCTGCGCACGGACCACATCCACACGGCCTGGGTTGTCCGCAAGCCCACGCGTGATGGCGTCGTCACCTCGCTGGAGCTGTTTGACGCGGCCGGTGAGAACATCGCGCTGCTCTTCGGCAAGCGGAAGCCCGGCATCCCCGAGCAGCCCGAATGGCGGGCGCTGATGGAGGAGTTGATCGCCGCGCTGCCCGCGACTGGGGCGGAATCATGAAGCGCGTCACCGTGCTCCTGGCGGCGTTGCTGATGTCGCAGGCCGCGCTGGCCGTCGCGCCTGCCGCCCCCGCTGCTCCGAAGATGGCGCGGGCTCCCGCCGCTGCGAAGACGGCACCGGCGTCCGAAGCAGCGAAGACGGCACCGGCACCCGCCGTGGCGAAGACGGCACCGGCGTCCGAAGCAGTGAAGACAGCTCCGGCACCCGCCGCGGCGAAGACGGTACCGGCCGCCGCCGCGCCGAAGCTGGTGACGGTGGGGCCCGCTGTCACGGAGACGGTGTTCGCGCTTGGCGCGGGCGCGCAGGTGGTGGGCGTCGACGACACCAGCCTGGCGCTGCCCGTGGCCCGGAGCCGGCCGAAGGTGGGCTACCAGCGCGCGCTGGCCGCGGAGCCCCTGCTCGCGCTTGGCGCGTCGTGGCTGCTGGCGAGCGAGGAGGCGGGACCTCCGGGCGTCCTGGAGCAGCTTCGCACGGCGGGAATGGACGTCGTCGTGTTGTCCAACCAGCCCACGCTGGATGCGGCACGGCAGCGCATCCGGACACTCGCCACGAAGCTGGGCCGGGTGTCCGAGGGTGAGGCGCTCGTCGCGGAGCTGGAGGCGGACCTGAGGCGCGCCGCGGCTCGGACCGCCTCGGCGAAGCAGGCGAAGCCCAAGCGCATCCTCGCGCTGTATGCCCGGGGCGCCAACGCCCTCATGGTGGCGGGCAAGGACACGGCCACCGATGAGCTCATCCGGCTGGCGGGTGGCGTGAATGCCGTGACGGACTACACCGGCCATCGGCCGCTCACGGCCGAGGCGGTGGTGGGCGCGGCGCCCGACATCATCCTGCTTCCCGGCGGCACGTTGCAGGCCGTCGGAGGTGAGGAGGGGCTTCGGCAGGTCCCCGGCCTGTCCCAGGTGAAGGGCTGGACGCTGACCACCATCGAGGATGTCCACTTCATGAGCCTGGGGCCCAAGCTGGGCCAGGCCGTGCAGCGCTTGCAGGACGGCATGGGGCTTCCGGCGCAGGACGGGACATGAGCGCCTCGGACGTGGCTCCCGCTCCCGCGACCTACCCGGCACGGGAGCAGGTGAAGGTGCCCGGCGGGCGTCCTCGCCCGTGGCTCGTGCTGGGCGCGGTGCTCGTGGTCGCCACGTTCACGTCGCTCTCGGTGGGCTCGTTCCGGGTGCCACTGCTGGGGCTGTTTGGAAGTGTGCTGGAGGCGCTGGGCCTGGAGACGGGCTATCGGCTGGAGCCGACGCAGCAGGCGGTGCTGCTGTCCATCCGCCTGCCACGCGTGGTGCTCGGGGTGATGGTGGGCGCGGTGCTCGCCACCAGCGGCGCCGCGCTCCAGGCGTTGTTCCGCAACCCGCTCGTGGAGCCGGGCCTGCTGGGGACCTCCAGCGGCGCGGCGTTGGGCGCCGTGTCGGCCATCGTCATGGACGTGGCCCTCAGCTCGCGGCTGGGTCCGTTCCGTCTGCTCGTGGTACCGGGCGCGGCGTTCCTGGGCGCGCTGAGCGCCACGGTGCTCGCGCAGCGGCTGGGCGGTGGCGGTGGACGCACGGAGACGGCGCGCATCCTCCTGGCGGGCGTGGCGGTGAGCGCGGGCGCGGCGGCGGGGATTGGCCTGCTCACGCAAATGGCCACGGACGCACAGCTTCGCACCATCACCTTCTGGACCTGGGGCAGTCTGGCTGGCGCGTCGTGGAGCGTGGTGGTGGCGTCCACGGTGCCGCTGCTCATCGCGCTGGTGTTGCTGCTGAGGGATTCACGCTCGCTCAACCTGCTGCTCCTGGGAGAGCGCGAGGCGTGGCATCTGGGCGTGGACGTGGAGAAGCTGAAGCGACGGCTCATCCTCGCGGCGGCGCTGGGCGTCGGCGCGGCGGTGTCCGTCTCGGGCATCATCGGCTTCGTGGGGTTGCTCGTCCCGGCGCTGCTTCGGCTCGCACTCGGGCCGGACCACCGGCGGTTGATGGGGGCCTCTGCCTTGCTGGGCTCGGCGTTGCTCGTCGTCGCGGACGTGCTGGCTCGCACGGGGGCGGTGCCCCAGGAGCTCCCCGTCGGTGCGCTCACGTCCATGCTGGGCGTTCCTGTCTTCGTCTCGATGCTGGCGCGCGGCAAGGGGCTGTCATGAGCCTGGAGGCACGCGGAGTCGAGGTGTGGCGTGGCCGGGGATGCGCGCTGGGGCCGGTGTCGCTGGAGCTGGTGCCTGGCGAGGTCCTCGCCGTGGTGGGGCCGAATGGCGCGGGCAAGTCCACGCTGCTCTCGGCTTTCTGCGGAGAGCTGAGCTGTACCGTGGGCGAGGTGGTGCTGGATGGACGCCCGCTGCTGAAGTGGCCACCCCGGGAGCGGGCGTTGCGGCTGGGCGTGCTTCCCCAGGAGTCGTCACTCGGGTTTGGCTTCACCGTCCTGGAGGTCGCGCTGCTCGGACGCAGTCCTCACGCGACGCGGGGCGAGGGGAGCGTGGACATGGAAGCCGCGCTGGCCGCGCTGGAGGTGATGGACATCCGGCACCTGTCGTCGCGGCCGTACACCTCGCTCTCGGGTGGAGAGCGGCAGCGGGTGCAGCTCGCGCGCGTGCTCGCGCAACTCTGGGAAGCGCCCGCGCACGGTCATCGCTATCTATTGCTCGACGAGCCGACCTCGAGCCTGGACTTGTCGCATCAACATCTCGTCCTGGAGGAAGCAACGCGCTTCGCACGTCAGGGCGGCGCGGTGCTCGCGGTGCTTCATGATTTGAACCTGGCCGCGCGTTATGCGCACCGCATCGCGGTCCTCAAGGACGGCAAGCTGGTGGAACTGGGGGCTCCCGCTCAGGTGCTTCGACCGGACCTCATCGCGAGCACCTTCGGTCTCCAGGTCCGTGTCGTCGAGTATCCGGATTCACCCGCGCCTTTCATCATTCCGTCAGGCCGGGCTCCGCCTCCTGCGTGAGCGGATGGCTTCGAGTTTCGCAGGTTGCTTCTCGCGGGGGTGTGCGGCGAACCCGGCCTCCCTCCATGTCGCACCGCCGGGCGCCCGCCCCCGCGAGGAGCGTTTTTTGATGCGGCGTCACGTCTCGCTGCCTGCTCGCCTCCAAGGCTCAAGCAGACGGGCAGGCTGACGTTGTCGGATGGCTGACATGGTTTCACCGCGGATGCGGGCAGGCAGGGGACCCCCGCGCCTCCTGCTCATGCTGTCCTTCGAGGAGACCGTGTTGTCCTGCCGCGAACCCGTCACCAGCGTGGCGGGCGTGGAGGTGGCACGGCGTTGGGTTTCAAGTCGGTGTTTCGCACGGGTGGGTGGGCGCTCGTGCTCTAGGCGCTGGGCGTGACGCTGCTGGCCTGTGGTGGCGCGGGCTCGGGGGAGGAGACGTCGTGTGATGCGGCTTGCGAGGCTTCCGATGAAGCCTGCCGGCTGGCCGCGTGCTCCGGCGCACCCGATGAGTCGGTGAAGGCGCAGGCCGACTGCTCCGCGCTTCCCACTGGAGGTCGGTGTCTGGGGCCGCGCGTGGTGGAGCGCTGTGCCGACGGGCAGCTTTCGCGCGTGGACTGCGCGGCGGGCGAGGCCTGTGTCGAATCCGAGTCGGGTGGCGGTGCTCGCTGTGAGGTCGGTGCGGCCTGTGTGGAGAGCACGTCGCGTTGCTCGGCCACGGGGGCGGTGGAGCGATGCTCGGCGGGGCGTTGGCTGGAGGAGCCGTGTGAGGCGGGCTGTGTCGCGGAGGGGAACCGGGGCTGGTGTGGTGCACCGGGACGGACGCTGAGTGGCATCGCCCGCTATGAGCGGCGCCTGCCCGATGCGGCCTTCCATGACTGGACGTCGGAGACGGAGTGGGTGCCGGCGCGTGGCTTCCTCGTCGCGTCCTTTCAGGCAGGCTCGCTCATCGACCTGGGGGTGACGGACGGGGTGGGTCGCTTCACCGTGCGCCTGCCGACGGAGGTGGGCCCGGAGGACCTCGTCGTCGTGTACGCGGCGGGGCAGGGGAAGAAGGGCACGGTGGACTACGCGGTGGCGGACCCGGGCTTGTCCGGTGCGCAGGTGCTGCCCGTGACGCCAGGTGCCTCCGCGCGATTGTGGAGCTGGGCTCGGCCGACGCAGGCGCTGCTGGAGTCGCCCGTGGTCGCCATCGAGGAGTCGGAGGGGTCAGGCGCGGCGGCGGTGTTCGAGGCGGTGAGCGCGGCGTGGAACAGCACGCGTGAGCGCTATGGACGCACCGGGCTGCCCGTGGTGGCGTGGTTGGGTTTCGGTACGACATGGTCTTGTGGAGCGTGCTTCGCGCCGTGGCAGGTGACGGCGGCGGGGCGACGCTGGGGCGCACAGTTGTGGTTGCCGGGAGACGCTGACGCCGCGTGGTGGTCCGAGGCGATGGTGCTCCACGAGTTGGGCCACTGGGCGATGGCGAGCCATGGGACGAGTCCCTCCGAGGGTGGTCCTCATTACGTCGGCGTGCCCACCTTCCCGGGACAGGCGTGGAGCGAGGGATGGGCCACGTGGTTCAGCTCCGACACGCGCGGCAATCCCCGCTACTACGACAGGCAGGGCGGGACGATGTTCTGGTTGGACCTGGAGACGCGCTCGCCGGAGCTGGCCTCGTGGTCTCGACCGCGGCCCGAGGAGGGACTGCTCCAGCCGATTGAAGAGAACGAGGTGGCCGCGATGCTCTATCGGCTGGGCACTGGCACGTCGTCACGGCAGGCCATGTATGAGGCGCTCGCGGCTCCGTCGATGAACCTGGCGCCGTGGGCGCGGGGGTATCGCAAGCACACGTGGCGGATGGTGGAGGGGAAGCAGGTGGACGTGGTGGAGACGGCGGAGGCCGCGCCGTGTCTCGCGGACTTCCTGGACACGTTGATGTGCAAGGGCTACCCGCGCGCCTTGATGGACGCCGCCACCGAGCCGACCGTGGCGTATCCGTATCCCAGTCATGACCCCCTGTGCCGGTGAAGCCGTGATGCGCATCTTGGTGAAGCAGGGGCCCGTTCTGGAGTCCGTGGTGTCGATGATGAAGCGTGTCTGGCGGGACGGTCAGGAGGCCCTCGTTCACCGGGGTGTTGTTTCGATGGTGGGGCTCGTTGCCCGGGTTCGCGAGGGAGCGTGCTCATGACCTCGCGACGACGCATCGCGGGTGCGGTGCTGGCCCTGGCACTGATTGGAGCGCTCTCGGCGGGAGTGGCCTCAGGGGTGGAGCGAGCCCGAGGCAAGCCGCGCAAGCCTCCCGAGCCTCCGCCTCCCTTCTCCCAGCGAGATGACGCGCCATCACACGGGCCTCGTCAGGACGAGGATGCATCGCGGCTCACGACGCGGACTCAGGCTGCTCCAGTGTTACCTTCGAGAACGCTGTCGGCGGCACATGTGTCGACCGCGTCACCACCGAAGGTGAACTCGGGTGGGGAACGACAGGGGCGCGAGGCCGTCCACATCGCGCCCAGGCGAGGTGTCGTGGTGGGCGAAGAACCCACGGAAGAATCCCCGGAAGAGACCACGGCCACGGAGTTGAGCGGAGGCTCCTTGGCGGGGCTCACCACGCGAGTGCCCGCGCCGATGCGCGTGAGCTGGCGCGTGGTGGACGCCGAGGCGGGAGGGCTCCGGCTCGTGGCCGAGGTCGAACGAAGGGCGGGCTTCAACGTGCCCATCGCGGTGAGCATCGTGCTGCCGCCGGAAGCGCGGCTCGTCGAAGGGATGACGGAGTTCGTTCTCCCGGAAGGCACTGGGGAGGACGTGCGCGCGGTGCCTTGTGTGGTGAGCGTGATGCAGGGCGTGGTGCCGCCGACGGACCTCGTGCTGGTGGCCCATGCGGAAGGCTCGGCCTTCGGTGCCCATGCGGAGGCGCGCTACACCTTCGGACGACAGAGTCTCGTCGACAGGCGTCCGTCGCCCACGGGCCCCGTGCTGCCAGCGCGCTTCGTTTCGGGCGATGCGCCGGAGTCCGATGAGGATGATGCTCCCTGAGTTGGTATCGCCCTGTTCGCAGAGGACGGGGTGAGCTGATTGCTTCGTCGCGGGCAGAGCGCAGTGCCCTGAGATGCAGGCGCTTCGCGGAGCGGCGGCCGTCGCTCCCGGAGCCGGCTCTGCTTGCTTCGTCGCGTGCGAGGCATCGCTTCCGAACAGTCATCTCCCGATTCAGCGTCATCAGGTGTCCGCCGCACGCGCCACGCCTGCTCGTTTCCCCTCGGAGGGGACGCCAAGGTTCTTCGCGGCTTCCAGCGGGAATGCCGCCCCCGCCGCATGAGGACTGCGAGACGCGCTGGGACGCGCTACATACGGGCTCACTTCCGCGGTCGAGGAGCCACGTCCGTTGCAAACCGCTGCCCTGGGATTGGTGCTGGTCTCCGCGTTCCTCCACGCGTCATGGAACGCGATGCTCAAGCGGCATCCGAACCCCGAGGCGGGCGTCGTGGGCGTCATCATGGTGGCGGTGGTGGGCGGTGGCCTGTGGGCACTCGGGATGCGAGGAGAGGCCTTCCCGTCCACGAGGGGGCTGGTCTGGGCGCTCGGGGCAGGAGCGTGTGAGAGCGTCTATCTGGCGGCGCTCTCCCGTGCGCTGAACCGCGCTCCGCTGGGGCTCGCGTACACGGTGTCACGCGGCGGCGCGATGTTGCTGGTCTGGCCCGTGTCCGTGCTGGCCCTGGGCGAGTCCGTCTCCGCGTGGACCGTCACGGGAGCAGTGGTGCTGGGCGGTGGGCTCGCGGTGATGCACCTGTCTCGGCCCACGGGGCGCGCGGCTTCCGGAGTCGCGTGGGCCGCGCTGTCGGCGGTGGCCATCGCGGGCTATCACCTGAGCTACAAGATGGCGCTCTCCGAAGGCGCGCAGCCTCCGGCACTCTTCACCACGGGCCTGCTCGTCGCGCTGCCCGTGCTGCTGCTGGAGCGGAGTCGACAGATGGGATGGGCCGGCCTCCAGAGAGAAGCATGGAGCCGTCCCGGACTGGTCGTCTTCGCGGGAGCCATCTGCATGCTGTCGTTCGCGCTGCTGCTCTCGGCGCTGAACGACAGCGGGGCAGGGGCGGTGCTCACGCTGCGCAACACGTCCATCGCCTTCGCGCTGGCACTGGCCGCGCTTCAGGGTGAACGACTCGGACGTCGCCAGCTGGCGGGCGCGGCCCTGGTCTCCGTCGGAGCGGTGTTGCTGGGCATGCCCACGTAGCCGGTCGCTGCCGCTACGGCTCCACGATGAGGGTGGGGCCATGCGAAGCCGTCGAGCGGGCTCCGCGAAGAACGATGCTCCACGTCAGCCCTCCCCGCCGGAGCGGGAAGGGCCTCGCGAAGCCGTCGTACCTACTCCGCCTTCGCTGAAGCACCCAGCCGCTTCAAGGCGAGCTGCGCGTCCTCATGGTTCGGCTGGAGCTTCAGCGCCGCCTCATACTCCTGCTTCGCCTCATCCAGCCGCTTCGACGCCTCCAGGAGCTGCCCCAGCGCGTTGTGCGGCTCGGCGAAGGTCGGGTCCACCTGAGAGGAGCCCCGGAAAGACTTCTCCGCGTCCTTCGCGTTGCCCTGCTGGTACAGCGCGTGCCCCAGATACAGCAACAACAGCGAGTTGCGAGGCTCCACCGCCAGCGCGTCGCTCAGCACCTTGCGAGCCTTCGCGCCGTCGCCACCGCGCAGATACAGGAAGCCCAGCTCGGCCCGCGCTTCAATCTGCGCCGGGTCCTTCGCCACCACTTCCTCCAGCTCCGTCACCGCCAGGTCCGGACGACCGCGCCGCGAGTGGACGATGCCCAGCCGCGCCAGCGCCGCCGTGTCCGCCTCCTCGCCCTCCTTGGGCCGCAGGTACGTCTCCGCGCCCGGATAGTCCCCCATGGCCATCAGCAGGTCCGCCAGGGCCAGCTTCGCCACGCGGTGGTTCGGGTCCTCCTTCAGGATCTCCAGGTACAAGGGCTGCGCCTTCGCCGACACGCGCTTCTTCGCGTACGTGTCCGCCAGCGCCAGCCGGTTCTCCACCGTGGGCGCCAGCGCGATGCATTCCTCGTACTGCGCAATCGCGCCGTCCAGGTCACCCTTGGCCTTCAACGCCTCGGCGTAGCCCGACTTCGCGGCGGCATCCTTGGGGAACGCCTCCACCGCCGTCTTCAGCGTGGCCACGGCCTCCTCGGCCTTGCCCAGCGACAGGTACGCACGCGCGAGGCCCTGATACGCCTCCGTCGTCCGCTTCCCGTCGTCGGTGCTCTTCTCGATGGCCTTCTTGAACGCCTCCACCGCCTGCTTCTTCTTGCCCTGCTCCAGGTACAGGTGGCCCAGCTGCGTGTACGGCCCGCTGGACCGACGCGGCTCCAGCACCAGCGCCTTCTCGAAGGACTTGGTGGCGCGTACGTTGTCGCCCAGCTGGTAGTAGGCGAGCCCCAGGTTGAAGTGGGCCTCCGCGTACTTCGAGTCGGCCGCGATGGCCTTGAGGAACGCCTCGGTCGCCTTGCGCGGGTCGCCCTTCTCGTTCAGCGCCACGCCCAGGTTGTTCTGCGCGCGCGCGTGCTTCGGGTCGGCGGCGATGGCGCGCTGGTACTCCGCGATGGCGCCGTCGAAGTCGTTCTCCCGCAGCAGCAGGACGCCCAGGTTGTAGTGCGCCTCCGCGTCGCCCAGCTTCTCGCGCGTGGCCTCGCGCAGCGTCTCCTTGGCCTCGCCGTTGAGCCCCTTCTCCGCCAGCGCCTTGCCCAGGTTGACGCGAGCGACGTTCAGCTTGGAGTCCATCTTCAGCGCTTCACGGTACGCCTCGATGGCGTCGTCCGTGCGGTTGGCGCGCTGGAGCGCCTCGCCCAGGTTGAAGCGCAGCTCCGCGTCCTTCGGAGAGAGCTCCACCGCCATCGAGTACTGGCTGATGGCCACATCATTCTCGTCCAGCACGCGGGCCAGCAGGCCCCGCTCCGAGCGCAGCGACGCGTCCTCGGGGAACGCCGCGATGGCCTGGTCCAACAGCGTGCGCGCCGCCTCCGCGTCGCCCGCCAACCGCAGCGCCCGACCCAGCGCCAGCCTCGGCGGAATCAGGTCCGGCTCCACCTCCACCAGCTTCTTCAGCGGCTCCACGGCCTTCTTCGGCTTGTTCAGCGCGAGGAAGGCCGTGCCCAGGCGGTAGAGCGCATCCGCGTCGTCCGGAGACGCGCGCAGCCGTGCACTCTCCACCGCGGCGGTGCGCTCGAGCGCGGCCGCGTCCGGCGGAGGCGCCTGGGCGGTGAGCAACTGGAGGACTAGGACGCCGGCTTTCGTCATCACAGGTTCTCCACGTAGGGACTGGCACGCGCGTCGAACGTCTTCTTGGCGAGGGCCGTCTTCTTGGCCTCCCAAGCCTCTCGCGTCGTCTTCTCTTCCTTCTGTTCCTCGGAGAGGTCGGCGAGCTCTTCCTTCACCTCCGCCTCACACTCGGCCACCTGCTCCTCGAACTCCTTCGGGTCCAGCTTCTCGCTGCCTTCGACCTTCGCCTTGCGCGCGGCCGTCAGCTTGGCGAACTCGAACTTGGCGAAGGCGCAGTTGCGAGACAGCTCCGACACGTCACGCAGGCCCACCGACAGCCGCTGCTTGGCGCGCAGGTACTCCACGCGGGCCTCGGACTCCTCGATGGCCAGCTTCGCCACCTCGCGGGAGACCTCGTCCGTCGCGCGGTCCACCTCGTCCTCCGCCGCCTCCTGGCGGGAGCGGGCGCGGCGGATGTTGTCGCGGGCACGGTCAATCTCGTTGTTGTTCTCGTCCACCTTGTCGACGGCGAGCGCCAGCTCGTTCTCCGCCTCCAGCAGCTCGATGCGGACTTCGAACGGGAGCTTCTTCACCAGCGAGCCGGGCACCTTCATGCCGTAGCTGGGGCCACACGCGGCCAGGAAGAGCGGAAGGGTGAGCAGGACGATGTGCTTCATGGAACGGTCGCCTCGAAGCTGCCGAAGATGGTGCGGCCGGAATAGATGTCGATGCCGTTGATGAAGGTGACGTGGAAGTCACCCGTGACGCGCTGGCCCTGCCCGGTGGGGAGGGTGTCCACCACCAGCGTGCCGCGCTCCAACTGCGGGAAGGCACGCACGGGCTCATCCAGCACGCTGCGGCCGATGACGCCGCGCTGCGCGCCACCTTCCAGGGCCTCGGCCAGGTTGATGGTGAGCCCGCCGGTGTAGCCCTCGGGAATCATGTCCCCCACGCGCGCGCTGACCTTCAGCACGGTGTTCACCCCGGAGCCCTGGGGCGTGACGAAGTTGATGGACAGCTCCCCCTCGGCCAGCACCGCCTCCGCGCGCTTGTACTTCAGGTCCAACAACGGCGACACGCTGCCTTCCAGCGCGCCGCCCTCGTCGCTACACGCGCACAGCCCGGCCACCAGCGCCAGGCTCGCCAGGGCCCTCAGGCCGTGCGCGCGTGTCGGGTGAAGACGCGCGCTCACTTGCACGCCTTCCAGCCCGCGGTGTCCACGTCCGCTCCATTGAGCGAGCCCACGTCCTTGAGGACGGCCAGGTCCCGCCGCGCCCCGTCCACGTCGCCGAAGCGGCAGCGCAGCGCGGCCAGGTTGAGGCGCGCCTTGTCGTAGGTGGGGTCGGAGTCCATCGCCTTGGCGTACGCGGCGCGCGCGCCCATGGCGTCACCCATGTTGAGCAGCGCCCAGCCCAGCGCCGAGTGCGCCGAGGCCTTGGTGTCCTGAAGCTCCGTCACGCGGCCGAACGTCAACTGCGCCACGCCGAACTGACGGGCCTCCAGGTACGCCATGCCCAGCGCTTCCAGCGACTCCACGCTGAGCGTGCGCTCGGCCTTCTTGCGCAGGTCATCCAGCGCGGCCAGTTGCGTGGGCGCGCCCGGCTGGGGCACCGGCAGCGCGGCCTGCTCGGACCGCGAGCGGCAGCCCACCACCGCGGCGCTGAAGACATCCAGCGACTCCGCGCGGGACAGACACGCCTTGAACGCCTCCTCCGAGCGCGACTTCAGCGGGCCGACCTGCTCCTTCACCGCCGCCTGGAACTGCTGCGACTCCGACGCGGACAGGCCCGCCGGCACCGGCGTGGACTCCACGACGTCCGCGATGTGCCCGTAGGCCAGCGCCAGCCGCCACAGCGAGGCCACCGCCCACTCGGGGTAGCCCAGCGACGCGGCCTGCGTGTAGATGCCCTCCAGGCTCTGGAGCGCGGCGACCTTCTCCTCCACCTTGTCCGCCGGCAGGTCCTTGTAGCCGCGGTAGAGAATCTCGCCCAGGTACCACAGGCCCTTGGCCGCCTCCTCCGTCTGGCCGTCGGGGCCCTGCACCGCCGTGGTGAGCGTGGCCACCAGCGCGTCCGCGGACGTCGTGGGCGCGGTGACGGCCTGGACCTCCGCCAGCACCGCCGCCGCTCCCGCGCTGCGCGGGTTCAGCTTCAGCGCGGAGTCCGCCGCCAGCTTCGCGCGCGGGTAGTCCTTCGCCTTCAGCCGCGCCTCGGCCAGCAGCACCAGCACCTCCGACTTGCGCGCGCCGGAGACCTCCGCCGCCGTCTCGAGGTTCCGGGCCGCTTCCTTGTACTCACCCAGCGCCATGCGCAGCCGCGCGCCGGCAAGCCACCCATCCACGCCGGCGATGTCCGCGCCCAGCTTCTGGCCCACCTGCTCGAACCACGTGGCCGCCTCGCCGAACGCCGCCGCTTCCGCCGCGTGCCGGCCGAGCGTCAGGAGCACGTCCGACATGTACTGGCTCTTGGGGTAGTCCTGCGACAGCTTGGTGCCCAGCTCGCGCTCGGCCTGCAGGTCGCGCTTCTCGCGCGCCGCCGTGAAGGCGCCGTACAGGGCCTTCTCGCCGATGTCGCTGTTCTTGTTCTCGTCGGCCACCTTCACGAGACCCTGGATGACGTCGCCCGTCTCCTGGGCGCTCTGCAGCGCCAGCTCGTCCAGCGCCTCGGCGCGGCTCTGGGTGAGGATCTTCTGCACCTCCGCGCGGAAGTTGCCGGGCAGCGGCGAGGTGAGGAACTTCTTGCCCGTCTCGTCCAGGCCCTTGAAGTCGTTGACCTGCCGCAAGCTGTCCAGCGCCAGGTTGCCGGCGACGGTGGCTTCCTTGTGCTGCGGATGGGTGAGGGCGAAGGCGGTGAACAGCTCCGCCGCCTTGGGGTAGTCGCCGTCCTCGTAGAAGGCGCGGGCGATGTTGAACTTCACGTCCAGGACGTTGGGGCTCTTGGGGTAGCGCGACACGTACTCCGCGCCGAGCAGCTTCATCGCCTGACGCGCGTCCGCGACTTCATACGCGTTGCGCTTGAGCGCCTCCTCCGGCTTGAGCGTGGAGAAGTGCGCGAGCAGCGCGGCGTAGAGGGCCTCTTCCTCGCCCTTGACGTCCTTCGCCTTCGCCTCGTAGCGGGCCAGCTCCTCGAACTGACGCGCGGCGCGCGTGTAGTCCTTGGCGGAGAAGAGCGCCTCCGCGCGGTTCTTCATCATCGGCCGCACGTACTGGTCGGGACGGAAGAGGCTCAGGTACGCCTCGTACGCCTCGGCGGTGCTCAGGTAGAGCTCCTTCTCCTCCTTCTTCTGCGCCGCCAGGTGGAGCAGGGTGGCCAGGTCGCGCCCCATCTCCTCCAGCTCCACGAGCTGCTTCTTGCGGTCCACCTCCGCCAGCTCCGGGTCCGTCTTGGACTGCACCGCCGCGCGGACCAGGATGCGCAGGTCCTCGGGCTCCGGCAGCACCTTGCCCTTGGACGCCTTGATGGCGTCGTAGAGCTTCTGGCCTCGCTCCAAATCCAGCTCGGGGTCGTGCTGGATCTCCATCAGCTTGCGCAGCGCGGGGATGGCCCACTCGTACTGCTGCTTGATGAAGTAGCGGTTGCCCAGCTTGTCGAGCGCCAGCGCGTAGGTGGCGCGGCTCTCGCTGAGCTTCTCGAAGTAGTTGAGCGCGCCCTTGGGGGGCTTCGCCTCCGTGTAGCTGTAGACGAGGTCGAGCAGCGCCTCGCGCTTCACGTTGAGCGCCTTCTTCACGTCCATGCCCGGCAGCGGGGCGCTGGCGGCCGCGGCCTCGAAGAACGTCACCGCCTCCGCGTGCTTGGCCTGGTTGACGCGAATCCAGCCCATCTTGTAGCGGGCCAGGTCGTGCACGGGGGATGGCGGGGCCTCGAGAATCGCCTGGTAGTGGCGCTCGGCTTCGACGAGGTCGGCCTTGTCGAAGAAGTGGTCTCCGAGAATCTGCTCCGACTCCAGCCGCAGCGGGCTGTTGGGGAACTTGCGCGTCAGGTCGCCGAGCGTCTTGAGCATCTCGTCGAACTGACCGAGCTCGCGCTGCTCGTGCGCCAGGTAGAACGTCACCTGGTCCCCGTCCTTGAAGTCCGGGTACTCGCGCAGCAGCCGGTAGTACATCTGCACGGCCTTCTGCTTCATCAGCCGCGTCTCGGGGGAGACGATGGCGCCCGAGGCTCCCTCTGGCCGCGACTCGGCCTGGAGGTAGTACACGTAGCGGCTCTTCTCCACGTACAGCTCGGCCAGCCGGAACTGGAGGTCCGGGAGGTACGGCGCGTTGCGGCTCTTGGAGATGAGCTTCTCCGTCTCGCCGATGGCGCGGTCCACCTTGAAGATGTCGCGCTTGAGCTTGGCGATGAACTCGTCGCGCTCCTTCGCCTTGGAGACAATCGGGTTGAGGCCAGGGCCCTCGCGGCCCGCGCCTCCGGGGGACGCCGCCAGCAGGGCAGCGGTAATCAGGCCGGTCAGGTGGCCGGTCATGGGGTCTCCTCGATGCAGCGGCTCTCGATGCTGACCCGGTACGACTTGAGCTCGTCGTTCCAGTATTCGCCGTCGAAGCGGAAGGCGACGCTGTCGGGCGTCAGGAGCTGCTCATCCTCGGGCGCCACGAGTTTCGCGCCCTTCTTCACGCGCTCGTACAGCTTCAATCCCACTTCGTATTCCATCAGTCGAACCTGCTCCGCGGCGCGCAAGAGCGTGTCCGCCTCCTGGCGCACGGCCTCCGCCAGTCGCGCGTCGTACACGCGCACGGCCTCGGCGCGGGACAAGTCGTACAGCTTCGTCAGGTGCGTGAAGAGCCGGTCGCCGAAGCTGCCGGCGTAGCGGCCCAGGCGCTCGCCCTCCAGGTCCAGCGTCTCCACGAAGCGCGAGGCGCGCTGGGTGCCACCGTGCGAGTTGGCCGCGCGGCGCAGGCGGATGTCCTGGGTGAGGTCGTCGCGGTTGTGCACCGCCTCCAGCGAGTCCGCGAACCTGCGCGTCAGCTCCTTCGCGGCGCGCTTGGCGGGCAGGTAGTGGCAGAGGTCGCGGTAGATGAGGGCGCGCAGCAGGTACTTGTCCGGCAGGAACTCGTCGCGGAACGACGGCGCGTCCAGGGTGGTGAGGATGCCCAGCGACGCGCGCAGCTCACCCAGCTTGTAGCGGGTCCACGCTTCTTCCAGGTAGAGGCTGGCGCGGCCCGGGTCCAGCTCCGGCAGCTTCACCAGGTTGTACGCCTCCAGCGCGCCCGGGTAGTCCAGGCGCTCGTAGCGCAGACGGGCCACCGCGAGCGCCGCCTCGTTGCGCGCCTCGCGGGTGAGCTTCTCGTCCTTGGAAAGGCCCAGGAAGTCGGCGATGAGCTCCTCGGAGGGCTCCTTCACCTGCTTGAGCCGGGTGACGAGCAGCGCGAACTTCGCGCGGCTGGCCTCGGCGCTCGTCTCCGACAGCTTGGCGAAGTGCGTGTTGGCCCAGCGCTCGTTGCCCACGCGCAGGTCCACGAGGCCCTGCTGGTAGTGCGCGTACGCGCCCGTCTCCTCGGGGAGGAAGCCCAGGTCCAACGCGCCGAAGACCTGCTCGTCGATCATCACGTCGTCGTGCGGCCGGTCCGTCAGCTCCTTCAGCGTGTCGAGCGCGCGAGGGATGACGTTCGGGTTGGAGCGCTCACGGGCGATGCGCGCCAGGTACGACGCACCCGCGTGTGTCAGCCCCAGGTCGATGAGGCTCCGGGCGAGGAAGTACTGCGCCCAGGCGTAGTTGTCGTCCGTCTTGGGCGCGGCCTGGAGCCAGGCGTAGAGGGGCCCGGCGGCGGCGCGCGGCTTGCCGTCGAAGTAGTCCTTCAACGCCTGGTCGAAGACGCCCGGGTCCACCTTCTGCGGGACGGGCGGCGGCGCCTCGGCGGCGGCCTGCGGCTTCTTGTCGGTGGCGGGAGCCGTCGCGGCGGGCGTGCCCTCGGTGCCGGTTGCCGGCGCACCGGCCTCGGCGCCGGGCGTGGCCGGTGTGCCCTGCGTGGGCTTCGCGCCGGACGCGGCGGGCGCACCTTGCGCGGGCTTCGCGCCGGGCGCGGCGGCGGGCGTACCCGGAGCGGGCTTGGACGCGGCGGCGGGCGTGGCCTTCGCGCCAGAGGGCGGCGGTGGCATGGGCAGCGAGCCACCGCCAGACTGGGCGGGGGCCCTCGCTGGAGACACGACGAGCGCGGCGCTGGCGAGCGCGGCGATGAGTGAGCGAGAGGTCATTCCGTGGCGCCGAAGTTGAACGCGGTACCGAGCTGGACCACGGGGACGTTGATGATGCGCGAGGCCCCCGCGAACACGACGTTGTTCGTCACGTCGAGGCGGAAGGACAGCGTCTTGCCGGAGAACATGCGCACGCCCAGGCCCAGGTTGATGGCGGGGCGGAAGCCGTCCTGGCGATCAATCTTCACCACCGTGCCGCCGCCGATCAGGAACGCCTCGAAGTGCAGCACGGAGCTGTTGAGCACCGCCGTCTTGCCGTAGAGCGGGCTCCACACGAGGTCCGAGCCCACCATCCACTGCACCTGGTCCTCGAACGCGGAGGCGGTGGGGGCCACGTCGAAGTCGCGCTCCAACTGACGGCGCAGCGACGTCTGGATGTTGTAGCTGTAGGTGCCCCGGCCCACCTGCCACGCGAAGGTGTCGCTGAAGTGGTACGTGTACGAGACGCTTCCGGTGAGGCCCTTGTAGAAGGCGTCGGCCGGCAGCACGCCGACCCCGAGGTACAGCTCGTGATTCATCCGGTACTGCCGCTCCTGGATGGCGGAGACGGCGCCGGGATTCTCGAGCGCCTCGGCCTGTGCGCGGGCAAGGCCGGGCGCCAGGAACAAGAGGATGAGCAGGGCGTATCGCACGGTGGGGGCTTCCTGGCGGATGAGCGGAACGAAACGCGGGTGGGGAGAGCCCGCGTCAGTAGCCGACGGAGTTGAAGAGGAACGGGTAGGTGATGATGACCACGCCGCCCTTGGGAGCGGGGAAGGTCCAGGACTTCAGATTGGTGAGGATGCACGCCTCGACGGAGGCATTGCGCAGCGTGGAGGACTTCGTCTTCGCCGCGGCCACGCGGCCGTTGGCGCCGATGGTCCACTCCAGCACCACCTTGCCGGCGAGGCCCGGGTCCTTGAGCAGCGCGCGCTCGTAGCAGCCGTGCACTTCGTTCAGGTGGCTGTTGATGACGCGGGCCACGGCCTCGCGGTCCACGGTGCCCTGGGTGGAGGCGATGCTGCGCGCGGTGGCGCGCGTGACGGTGCCGCCGACCTTCCCCTTGCCCACCGAGCCCACGCCCAGCGCGCCGATGCCGCCGCCGCCCTTGCCGCGCAGCAGCTCCGCGCCCAGCGTCGCGCCGCCGCCCTTGCCGCCGCCGCCCAGGCCGAACGTGCCCAGGCCCGCGTTGGCGATGGGCGCCTTCCCGATGAGGCCCGACAGCTTGTAGTTGGAGTTCTTCACGTTCTTGCTGCCCGGGCCGCTGCCCAGCTTGTCCACGGCGGCGAGCAGGTCATTCGTGGCGGGCCCCGCGGCGGACAGCTTGGCCAGCGCCTTGAGCGCCTTGTTCTCCGCGGCCACGGGCTTGGCGGGCTGCTGCTGCTGCACGGGCGCGGCCTTCTCCACCGGCTTGGGAGGCGCCTTCTCGGCGATCTTCTCCTTGGGCGGCGCCTTCTTCTTGATGGCCTCCAGCTTCTGCTTCGCCTCTTCCTTCTTCTTCGGCTCGGGGGCGATGAGGCGCAGCGCGACGGGCGGCAGGTTCTTCTGCGTGAAGTCCGCCGTCTCCGGCGTCGCGGGCTTGAGCACGATGAACGCGGCCATGACCGCCGCGAAGAGGACGAAGGTCGACAGCGCCAGCCAGGGCAGGCCCTTGAGCGGGTTGATGAACACGCGCGCGGGGATGGGCGCGGCGTAGGCCACCAGCGACATCTGGCCCTGCGTCAGCCGGGCGCCCACGCCCTCGCGCAGGGTGATGAAGCGGCGGCTGCCATCGGACTCCAGCGCGGCGCCGGTGACGGGCGTGAAGCGGCCGTCGGTGCCGCTCTTCTCCACCTCGGTGCCCGGAGGCACGAAGAGGCGGAAGGCGCCGTTGGCCGACTCGGCCAGCGTGAAGGGGCCGGTGCTCTCCGGCAGCGTGAAGCCCCACAGCGGCATCGCCTCCGGGAGGTCCAGCGAGGCCTTCACCGGCAGCTTCTTGTCCGGCTTGAAGCGGCGCGCGTCGCGGCGGACGGTGCCCCAGTACAGCTCCAGGTAGAGTTGGGGGGCGCCCTTGCCCGGGTCCAGGCGGGGCGCGTGCGTGGGCCGCGACACCGTGGCGCGAGCCTCCTGGAGCAGCGGCCCCTGCGGCTCGGGCAGCGCGTCCAACGCGACGTCCGCGAGCAGGTCATCCGCCAGCAGCATGCCGGTGTTGACGGCCTGCGGCGGCTCCTGCGTCACGCGGCGGCGCACGGACGGCACGGTGCCGGCGGGCACGGGCTGGGGGGCCTGCATCGGCACGGGCTGGGGCGCGGCGGCCACGTGGGCCTGGGCGTTGATGGAGGCCTGCGGCGCGTGGGCGACGGGCGCCGGCAGGGGCACCATCGCGGGCGCGGCGGACTGCTGCGGGAAGCTGGCCTGCGTCGCCGCGTGCGCGGGGTGATGCTGCGGCGACGGCACGGCGCGAATCGCGGGCACGGTGGTGGCCAGCGGCTGCGCGGGCGAAGCGTTGGGGCGCAACTGGCGCACGGGCGCGCCCTGCTGCTGCGCGGGGGCCATGGGCTGCGGCGGCGCGGGCTGCGGCGTGCCGAACAGCGCGGCCACTTCTGGCGGCGGCTGCGGCTTGGCCTCCTGCGGCTTCTGGGCGAGCACGCGCGTCTTCAGGACGAACGGGCCGCACAGCACCTCGTCCACCGAGCGGATCTCACACGCGGTGACGCGGTGGCCGTTGACGAACAGGCCCGTGGTGGTGCCCGCGTCCTGGATGGCCGCGCGGCCATTCTGGAAGTAGAGCAACGCGTGGCGCGGCTCCACGGCCGGGTCTTCCAGCCTCAGGTCCGAGGACGGGTCCGAACCGAGCGCATACGTGCCGGGGACGAAGACTTCCGTCCCAACGAGGAGTCCGTCGCGGAGGATGACGACTTGCAGGACGCTGGGCTGGCCGCTCAACGGTGACGCTCCCTTCAAGGGCTGGTGGGCGGTGCTGCCCTACTGGTCGTACACCGTGGCGAGCGTTTCGGCGCGGAAGCTGTCGCGCTCGCGGATCATCGACCGCGTCTTCAGCTCCTTGCGGTCATAGAGATAGACGGCGCCCGACTTGTTCGTCTGGCCCTGGATGAGCCGGTCGTCGAAGTCGATGCGGGACGGGCCGCGCTGCGGCGGCGCCGAGGAAGCGGTGGCGTCCGACTCGCCCGTCACCGGGTCCGTCACGGGCGCGCCCTTGGTTTCAATCTTGGGCGGAGTCTTGGAGCTGGCCTTCTTGCCAGCCTTCGCCTTCGCCGATTTCGCGGAACGGCCGCGGCCTTGGGCCCAGGCGTCGCTCGGGATGAACAGCGTACCGATGCCGAGGAGCTGGGCGACGGCCATGCAGAGGAGGAAGCGTCGCATCATCAACAGGTTAAGCGATGCGTGTATGGACCTGTCAACGCACACTCCAGGGCTGTTCGTGAGACGTGGGTCAACAGGTGTGGGGGGCACTCCACCCCATGTGGGGCGCGTTCTCCACGACAGCACTTGCTCGTTGCCGGCCGAACGGAAAGATGTCGTGCCGCTCCGTGTCTGAAGTCGGTGCCCAACCGGGCAAGCACCAGGAGAATCGTCGTGGCCTCGCGCCGGAGGTGGGAGGATGCTCCTCGCGAAAGGCACCGGGACACGATTGACGAGCGCGGCGCGAAGAGGGGCAGTGCTGGCGGTGGGCGTGGTGCTGTGGAGCGCCGCGGGGGTCGTGGGCTATCGCCTGAGCACGCGCGGCGAGCGGGCCTCCTCGCCGAACGCCGCTGCGTCGGCCTCCTCGGGAACCGCGCCCAGGCTGGAGGCGGTAGGGCCCCGGCTCACCAGCAATGAGACCTCGCAGCCCCTGTCCGTCCATGGCGCGCGGCTGGTAGCGGGATTGCGTCTGTCACTCGGTCCACCCCTGTCACGCGAGCTGCCGTTGACGGTGGTGGATTCGAGCCATGCCTTCACCCGGCTGCCCTCGGACGTGACGCTGCCGGAGGACATGCCCCAGGCGCTGGTGGAGGCCCGGCTGGTGTCGGGCGGGGGGGCTCCCGGCGAAGGGACTCTCCTCGAAGGGAGCGCCTGGCTCACCATCGTGAATGACCGTGCCTTCCCCGACCTGACGGGGATGGTGGCGTCGCCGGATGGGCGCACGCTGTTCATCGTCTCGCCGCCCACGGACACGGTGTACTCGCTGGATGTAGGCACGGGCCGCGTGGAGCGGCTCGCCGTGGGGGACGGGCCCTCCGCGCTGGCCACGTGGAAGGATGCTCGCGGCCAGTCCTTCCTGGGCGTCGTCCACCGCTACCAGCCGGAGCTGCGGGTGTTCGCGCTGGACTCCGCGAGCGAGCCGCGGGTGCTGCCCGCGCCCCTGGGCGCCTCCGGGCTGGAGGTGGACGGCGCGAAGGGCGTGGCCTTCGTCGCGGAGCAGGTGAGGGACACCGTGCGGGCCCTGTCGCTCGAGGACGGTCGCGAAAAGTGGGCCGTGCCGGTGGACCCCAATCCGCGCGCGCTCGCCCGGTGGAAGGACGTGCTCGCGGTGGGCAGCCTCCAGACGGGGCAGTTGGAGCTGCTGCGTCAGAAGGACGGCTCGCGCGTCTTCACGGTGGTGCCCGGGCCGGGCGTGGCCATCGTCGGAGGCAACACCGAGCGCTTCCGCGCCCAGGTGATGGGAGGCAAGGCGCCGCGCACGGTCATCGCGAGCGAGAAGCTGGGCCGCCTCTTCATGGCGAGCCTGGGCCCCAATGTCGGGCCCAACCCGCAGCGCATGGAGGTGAGCAACAACAGCGGCGTGGCCGTCATCGACCCGGCGCGTGGCGACTATGTGAGACACCGGGGCTTCGGCGCGGGCGTGACGGAGGGGCTGGCGCTCGACGAGGCCACCGGGCTGCTCTACGCGGCGGATGTAGGAATCGGCTGGGTGCGGGTGATTGACGCCCGGGCGCTCATCTCCGGCGACGACACGGTGGCGCGCGGCGCCGTCCTCCAGAAGATTTCGCTGATGCCTCCGGAAGGGACGCCGCGCATCCGCCCGGCGGAGGATTTCGCGACGAAGGGACGTGCGGGCGAGGAGCTGCACTCGGGGCCGCGCTCGCTGGTGCTCTCGCCCGACGGCGCCACCCTCTATGTCCTCAACCGCTTCACCCACGAGGTGGCGGTGGTGGACGTGCGCGACGCGGGCAGGAAACGGCCGCTGGCGGTGACGCGGCGGCTGCCAATCGTCGAGTCGCGCGCGCAGGCCAAGCGCCGGCTGGGACAGGTCCTCTATTACGCGGACCTGGGCCGCACGGGCATCACCTGCGATGGGTGTCACATCGAGGGGCACACCGGCGGCGTCTTCTATGAAAAGACGAAGCCCAACCGAATCTACCGCTCACCGACGGTGCTGGGCAGCCGCGACACGCCGCCCTTCTTCACGCCCGCCAGCCAGCACAGCCTGGCTGAGACGGCGAGCTTCGTGGGCGCGCGAAACCGCTTCCACAATCCGGACCCCTCTCCTTCAGAGGTGGAGGCGCTCACCCTCTATACGTCGCTGATGGCGACCCCACCCAACCCGTACCGGGGCGAGGACGGCGCGCCGCTGGAGACGGTGACGCTCCCGGATGGACACGTGGGGCGTCCGGCTCGCGGGCGCGCGCTGTTCGAGGGACGCGGCGGGTGCCTCGCGTGCCATCCCGCGCCGCTCTACACGCTGGACCAGGACCCCGCGACGCGAGGCCAGTACCTGGATGTGGGCACTCCCGTGGCGCTGCCGCTGCGCATCGAGCTCCAGGATTTGATGGTGGGCGCGGCGCCGCCTTCGCTGGTGGGCACGTGGGACATGTGGCCGTTGCTCACGAGTGCCACCGCGGGCTACGCGGTGAAGGATGGCCGGCTGGTGGTGGACACGCGCTTCCCCTTGAGGACCGTGCTGGAGACGGCCGGACCCGCGCACGGTGATGCTCGCGCCTTCAGCGCGGAGGAGCGGGACGACGTGCTCGCCTTCCTGCTCACATTGTGAGCGCGCGCCGGAACTCCGCGCGTCCGGCTTTCCGTGGCGGGGCGAAATTACGGCCCGCGGTGTGTGCAAGCATCTGAAGAATTCGACGCGGACGCCGCTGTCACTTGCGTTGTCGTGGGGGGCTGCGGTCTACAATCCATCCGATGCGCCCCCTTCCGCGCTCCGCGTGGCCGCTGCTCCCCATCCTGCTCCTGTCCTGCTCCGACGCGGGCCTCTATGCCATCGACGGGCGTGGGGCCAACCGTGGTGACCGCGCCAACTTCTCCGGCACCGTCTGTGTCCCGCTCGCGGGCGGCGACGCGTTTCCCACCAAGGTCCTCTTCGCGCTGCAGGGCGGCGAGGGCGTGGAGACGGAAATCGTGGGCTACGCCACGGATGGCCTGTCCACGCTCTCCAGTCGCTTCTCCGGCCCGTTCGTGAAGTTCGGCCTCGTCGCCTACCACTCGGTGGCCACCGGAATCCTCGGCGGCTTCTCCGACGCGGCGGACTTCCAGGCCGCGCTGCCGCGCTTCGCCACCTATCAAGAGACGGGGCCCATCAGCGTCCGCTCCTCGCTGCGGCTGGCGAAGACGCTCCTGTCCGGCGACATGCAGACGGCGTGTCGCGGCGAGGTGGCCCGCACGCGCTACATGGTGGTCGTCGTGGTACGCAGCCAGGATACGAGCTGCTCCAACCCGGCCTTCAACATCGGCCTGGACGCGGCCTGCAACGCGCTGACGGACAAGATCGCCTGCAGCGAGTGCGAGCTCACCGCCGTCACCGGCGAAATCAAGGCGCTGGCCCAGCAGTACGGCGCGGGCGAGGTGGTGGTGCAGCCCATCTATGTCCGTGGCGCCGTGGCGGACCCCTCCACGCGCGCGCATGTCGCGGCCATCGCCCATGCCGGCGGCACCCAGGTCATCGAGACGGACGCGGTGGGGCTGTCCCCCACGCTCAGCGGGCTGAGGTACTCGGCGCGCACGAACACCCTCAAGCTCAAGCGCTTCCTCGCCTTCAACCGCAACGTGGTGGTGCGCGCCGGCCAGCTGCTCGTCGACAGCGACGGTGACGGCCTTCCCGACGTGGACGAGGACGCGCTCGGCACGGACCCGTTGCTGCTCGACACGGACCAGGACGGGCTGATGGATGGCATCGAGGTCCGGGTGGGGTTGGATCCACTCGTCCCCGACGTCATCAACGGCTGCAGCATCTCCCTGGACGAGGACGGCGACCGGCTCAACACCTGCGAGGAGCGCGTGCTGGGCACCAACCCCTGTATCGGCGACACCGACGGCGACACCATCCCGGACCTGGTGGAGGCGCTGTCCCAGTTGAACCCGCTGGTGCCGGAGGACCTGCTCGACTCGGACCGCGACGGGCTGACCAACATCGCGGAGATTGAGGCCCACGGCGATCCGCTCAGCGCCGACCTCGACTTCCACCGCGAGCGCGGCTACGGCTACGACCTGGTGGAGACGGACCCCACCATTGACGGCCGCACCTGCTACGCGACGCGCGTGGAGAACGTCTCCCTCGTCGCGACGCGCGAGCGGCCCCACCCGCTCATCCCGGGCGAGGTCATCCCCGCGGGTACCAACGAAATCTACCTCTACCTCCAGGCCGGCCGGGACAATGACCCGCGCGGCGCCGGCATCGGCTCGCTGCTCATCCAGCCCATCCAGTACGACAAGGACGAGGGACGCACCCCCTCCGGCATCCTTCCCCTCGACCCCGAGGCCTTCATCCTCGGAACGTGATCCACCCGTAAGTGGGGGGTCTGCCCCTCGCTTGGACTGGGGCGTTCCCCCCACACCCCCGGTCCTCACCCTGATGCGCCGTGCACAAATGCCTGAAACCACTGGAGTTCGCTTCGGGCAAAGGTGCGGATCGTCTCTTGCTAATGGCCCGGGGCTGAAAGGAGTCACCATGTCACTCGTTCGTCTTGCTCCCGCGCTGCTGCTCGGAGCTTTCCTGGTCGTGAACCCCAGCACCGCTCAGGCGCAGTCCAACGACAACCCGGACAACCCGGAATGCCTCGGCGATAGCTGCGGCCGCCCTCAGGAGGAGGGAGGAGGTTGTGGTTGTGGTTGCGGAGGCTCCGTGTGGGTGAACTACACGGATGACGGCGACACGCTGGCCTACACGGACGACGCGGACGGCGACGGCCGCGCGGACGACCGCGACAACTGCCCGTTCGCGTCCAACCGCGACCAGACGGACAGTGACGGCGACGGTGTCGGCAACGTCTGTGACAACTGCTCGGGGCTCTCCAACTTCCAGCAGCGCGACGCGGACGGCGATGGCGTGGGCGACGACTGCGACCCGGACCAGGACAACGACGGCGTGGCCAACGCGGCCGACAACTGCCCGCTGATTCCGAACCGGGACCAGTCCAACCTGGACAGCGACGCGCTCGGCGACGTGTGTGACCCCGACGACGACAACGACGGCGTGCCGGACGGCGCGGACAACTGCCCCCGTCTGGCCAACCCGGACCAGGTGATGCCGGCGGATGGCAGCCAGTGCCGCGTGGACGCGGACGGCGACAACATCTCCGACAACGGTGACAACTGCCCCGGCATCGCCAACCCGGACCAGTCCGACAAGGACAACGACGGCCTGGGCGACGCGTGCGACGCGGACATCGACGACGACAGCATCCTGAACGAGGCCGACAACTGCCGTGACGTGGCCAACCGCGACCAGGCGGACGACGACCGCGACGGCCTGGGCGATGCGTGTGACAGCCTCTACTGCCTCGTGGTGGACCCGACCCAGAAGGACAAGTGCCTGGACCCGAAGTCGCCCTTCACGGTCAGCGCCGGTGGCACCATGCGCCTGGAGAAGTCGGGCGACACGCTGCGTCCGCCGCTGTTCGCCAACCGCAACGGCGCGGCCATGGAGTACCGCTGGACGGTGACCAGGCGCCCCGACGGCTCCAACGCCGTGGTGGAGAATCCCCAGGGCGCGGTGACGCTCAGCCGCAACTGGCAGTACACCTACGTGGACGGCAGCGTCCCCAACTTCGTGCCGGACACCGAGGGCACGTACGAGCTGACCGTGGAGGCCCGCCTGGCCTTCGCCGACCGCGTCTTCCCGGACAGCCGCGTCGCCACCTCCACCCTCGTGCTGACGGTGGGCAAGGGTGATGACGAGGGTTCCAACTGCAGCTCCGTGCCCGCGGGCTTCAGCGCCACGGCCCTTGGCGCCGCGCTGCTGGGCGTGCTGATGCGCCGTCGTCGCCGCGAGCAGTAAATCCCGCTGTCTGTGTTGCCAGGAGGTCGTTCCCCTATGCGCCGCCTTCTTCGTTACCCGCTGTTCGCGGCGGGCCTCCTGGCCACGGGACTGTTGTCCTGTACCGACTCGATGCTCGAGCCTCGAACGGAACTGCAGAACCACGTCGATGACCGGGTGATGCTCCAGGGGCGCGTCTGCACGCGCCCGCCCAACCCCGCCGGCTTCCCCGTGAAGGTGGTGGTGGTGCTCGACGAGTCGGGCAGCATGTGCATCTCCGACCCGCCCGGCGCGCAGCTGGACAGCGGCTTCTGCCAGCAGGCCGCGGTCCAGGCCATCATCCCTCCCGGCGTCACCGAGCCCGCGCGCGTGCGCGCCCTCAAGCGCCTGGTCGCGCAGTTCCGGCAGGTCAACGCCGCGGGCGGCAACGTGCAGGTGTCCGTCGCCCCCTTCGAGACGAACGTCCGCAACGTCTGGCCCCCCGCCACGACGGGTGACCGCTTCGCCCGGCCGGACACCAACATCGACACCTATATCGACGGCCTGCAGAGCCAGCTGGGCAAGGGCACCGACTACCAGGGCGCCCTGTCGTACGCCTACAGCCTCATCGCCAGCGACATCAACGCCGTCTCGCTGTCCAACCCGGAAGTGCTGCCGCGCACCCGCTACGTCGTGGTCTTCCTCACCGACGGCACGCCGTATCCGCGCTGCTCCGCCACCGACAACCTCAGCGTCTACGCCAACCCGGACAACCCGGACCTGACGTGGGCGGACTCCATCGTGAGCTTCTGCAACGCGACGAACACGACGGACCAGATTGACGGCTTCGAGATTGGGACGGACCGCAACCAGAACTACCAGCTCTTCAGCTACGTGCGCCGGCTGATGGAGCTGAAGGACCAGTACAACGTGGGTGACGTGCGCATGCACACGGTGTTGCTCTTCAACCAGGAGGCCGTGCGCGCGTGTGGCCCCATCTGCCAGGAAATCTATGGCATCTACCCGGGCGTGCCGCAGGCCGAGTACCCGGCGGCGGCGAAGAAGATCGCCTCCTGGCTGCTGACGCGCTTCGCGGAGATGGGCAACGGCGTGTACCAGGAGTTCAACGACACCGCCGAAATCTCCAACCTGGGCCTGGGCGCGCTGGACTACTCGTCCTTCGCGTCGCGCAACGTGATGAAGACGCTGCTGGTGGAGCCGCTCAGCTCCGGACCGGGGCTGGACTCGCGGGTGGTGGACAGCGACGGCGACGGCGTGCCGGACGACATCGACAACTCCTTCACGCTGAAGACCAACCCGTTCAACGCCGACAGCGACCGGGATTGCCTGAGCGACGGCTTCGAGCATCGCCGCGAGGACCAGGGCTTCAAGCCGGCCAACGATTTGGACGCGCGCGGGTGCAACCCGGACTCTCCCTTGACGCCGCGTTGCACGTGCCGCGACACGGACGGAGATGGCCTGTCGCAGTTCGCGGAAGGGTACCTGCGCACGCGGGAGACCATCGTCGACAGTGATGGCGACGGCATCCCCGACAGCATCGAGGCGCGCTGGGGCCTCAACCCGCTGGAGCCCAGCGTGGCGGGCCTGGACACGGATGGTGACGGCCTGCCGGACGAGGTGGAGCTGCGCGCGGGCACGGACCCCACGCGGCGGGACAGGTCCTTCTTCGAGAAGAACGGCTTCCAGTATGAGACGCGCATCGCGGAGGTGCTGCCCAACGGCAGCATCTGCTACGACTACACCGTCACCAACCTCCAGATGGTGACGACGCCGGACCGCGTGGGGGCGAAGCAGGGCTTCAACCTCTTCAAGCTGTGGTTCGCGGAGGCGCCGGAGAGCGGCGTGGCCACCGACTACGGTGTGTGGCGCTCGGCCTGTGCCTGGTCCCAGTACGCGCCGCCGAGCATCCGCGTCCCGGTGGGCCCGGAGCTGACGCTGACGAACGACAACTTCATGGTGCCCACGGAGATGGGCAACCCCTGGGAGAACCAGGGTCGATGCGTGGGCTCGCCGCCCGCGGGCCAGCAGGGAGGATTCACCCCGTGAGTGTGGCTGGACGTGTCCTGGCGGGCCTGCTCGTCGCCCTCGTGCTGGTGGTGGCCTGCTCCGATTCGTATCTGTATGACCCGCGCCGGGACGTGGAAGTCCCCGTGGACCGGGCCATCTCGTTGCAGGGCCGCTTCTGCACCGTCGGCTCCAACGAGGTGGTGCGCCCCATCAAGCTCATCATCGCCATGGACGCCTCGCAGTCCATGCGCGTGAGCGACCCGGACGGCACGCGCGCCACCGCGCTGGTGGACCTCATCCAGAACCTGCCGAGAGACCCGGAGGTCTACCTGGCGGTGGTGCTCTTCGCCGGCAGCACCACGGCGTTCCTCACCCAGGCGCCGGGAAACCCGCCGGAGGATGGCTTCGTGCAGGTGTCCTCCATGGACGACGCCCGGCTGCGCCAGCTCACCGAGCAACTGCTCACCTTCCGCAACCCGGACAACTCCCCGAACCGGGACTCGACGGACTTCGTCAAGCCGCTGTCGGACATCTACTCGCTCATCAACACGGACATCGCGCGCAGCCGGCTGGAGCCGGGCGGGCAGCAGGCGCTGGCGCAGGCGCGCTACTCGCTCGTGTTCCTGTCGGACGGCCGTCCCACCACGGACCAGGACGACGAGCTGCTCCAGGGTGACGCGGTGGTGCGCATCCGGCAGCTCCGGGACCTGGTGGAGGACGTTCGCGTCAACACCGTGCACGTCTTCAACCCCACGCAGCCGGTGTCGTCGGTGTGTGACCTGTCCGGAGACGGCGGCTGCCCGCTGCTCATCATCAACCAGAACGCGGACCGGCTGGAGAAGATGGCCGCGCTGGGCGGTGGCAACTTCCGCGACTTCCGCAACAACGAGCCCATCAACTTCCTGGACTTCTCCTTCGGGCAGGTGCGGCGCACGTTCATCGTGAAGGAGGTCATCGCGACCAACTTCTCCGCGCCGCCGGGCAGCCCGCTGGACGAGGCGGACACGGACGGGGACGGCCTGTCTGATGCGCGCGAGGCCGAGGTGGGGACCAACCCCAACCTGATGGACACCGATGGTGACGGCTTCAGCGACGGCGTGGAGGTCTACTTCCGCGACCGCGGCGTGGACTTCGACCCGACGCAGGTGGCGGACCCGGACGGTGGCGGCCTGGACAAGGGCTGTCCTCCGCTCCTGCGCGCCTCGGACAGCGACTGTGACGGACTCCTGGACTGCGACGAGCAGTTCATCGGCACCAACGCGACGCTGGCGGACAGCGACCGCGACGGCGTGCCGGACGGAATCGAGTGGCGCGGCGGCACGCAGGGCGCGAGCAACGACCTGGACGAGGACCCGGACAACGACGGGCTGACCAGCCGCCAGGAGCTGCGCCTGCACACCCGCCCGCTGGAGGTGGACACCGCGAACCTCGCGGCGGAGGGCTACCGGTACGCCTTCGAGGCGGACGGCCCTCCGGATGAGCTGGGCCGGCAGTGCTACACGCTGCGCGTGGACAACGTGCTGCTGGCGCCCACCATCGCCGCCGCGGATGACGCGGGCATCGTCACGCGCGGCGCGGGCTTCAACAACGTGGCGTTGTCCGTGGCGATGGTGCCCGCGGACGACCCGACCGCGCGCACCCTGGTGCGCACCTTCCGCGTGGACACCGTGCGCTACCCGGTGGGCGGCATCAAGTCCCCCTCCGACGGCATCATCCGCGTAGCCCCCGAGGACTTCGTCGACGGCTGCCCCGGCCGCGCCGACGTCTCGCTTCCGACGCCGTGAGAATCGACGCTCCCATGAAGACCCAAGTCCGACTGTTGTCGCTCGCGCTGCTCGCCCTCGCCGCCTGCTCCTCCGGGGGCGATGACAAGGATGACGCGGGCACGCCCCAGGTGCAGGACCTCTGCAACAGCCGGGAAGAGGCGCTGACGCTGGCCGAGTGCGAGCTGAAGCCTGGCGTCCCGCTGGAGCGCCTGCTCGTCAAGGAAGGCGCGACGCGCGAGGGCGACCAGGACTGGTACCGCATCGTCCTGCCCGCCAACACCAGCGCGCGCACGTTGCTCAACCTGAACGGCCTCTACGTGGCCTCCAGCACCGCGGTGCAGTTGTCCATCAGCGTGCTGGGGCCGCTGCCTGACGGGACGGAAGGCTCGCTGGCGAAGAAGGACGACAAGCACGGCCAGGGCGCGCCGAAGCCGGTGGACATGGTGGTGCCGCTGCGCGATGACCTGAAGGGCAAGACGCTGCTGGTGCTGGTGCAGGACGCGCCGGACGTCGTCTCCCAGCCCAAGTTCGATGCGCGCAACCCCTACCGGCTGACGCTGCAAATCACCGAGAACCCGGACACGCACGAGCCCAACGACGCCATCACCGCCGCCACGCCGCTGCCGTTGGTGGCGCAGGGCGCGGGCGTGCAGGTGGGGACGGTGTCGGGCTTCCTGGCGACGGACAACGACGTGGACCGCTACACCTTCGACCTGCCGACGGGGAAGGTGGCGTACGTGAGCGTGACGGCGCCGGACCTGGGCTTCGTGCCCAACTGGCGGCTGTCGTACCAGCTCTTGCGCCCCGGCTTCCTCACCAAGGAGGAGAAGGAGGACGAGGGCGAGGTGCGTCCGCAGGTGCGCCCGGGCGTGCTGGCGACGGCGCGCAAGGTGAAGGCGGAGCACGCGGGCAAGTGGATGCTGGTGGTGCGCGGCTACCGGGGCATCAGCGACCGGGACACGTCGCAGGGGGACGTGCGCCAGGGGTATGACGTGGAGATCCGCGTGCTGGACGAGGCGGACGCCCAGGACCAGACGGCGCCTGGCAACGACAAGGTCGCGGACGCGCTGCAGCGAGGCCTGGCCACCCCGTCGCCCGCGTCGTCCACGTCCTTCACGGGACGCATTGGCTACATCGGGGACCAGGACTGGTACGCCGTGCAGTTGCCTGCCTCCACCGTGCCCACGCGGCTGCACTACCGCATGGCGCCGCTGGCCACCGGCGGCCGCTTCCCGCCGCTGCCCGACACACCGGACCGCCAGGTGCTCGTGTTCACCCTGGTGACGAAGGGGGCGAACCTGGAGGAGTGGCGGACCTCGTGCACCAACGACGCGACGGCGTGCCCCAAGGGCTACGGAGAGAATCCGGACATCGTCGCGCTGGTGCAGGGCTACTGCCAGCGCCAGGACTTGCCGGCGCCCATGTGCCTGCACTCGCTGCGCGAGGAGCCGGCCAACAACCCGCGCTTCACCAACCTGAGCAACTTCGAGGGCGTCATCCCGGTGCCCCCGCACGCGGCCACGGCGACGTACTACTTCAACGTCCAGGACGACGGCACCAACTGGGCGGATGACAAGGACTACCGGCTGGACGTGACCTGGGAGGCGGAGGACGCGGACGAGGTCAGCCGCTTTGGTGGGACGTCGACGGAGTCGCCCGTCTCCAAGCCCCTGGCCTCCACCTCGGCTTACCCGTCGCCTCCGGACACGGCGGAGTACACCGTCACCGGCCGGCTGTCGCATGGCTACGGGCGGCTGCGCAACGGCGATGACCGCGTCAACGGCCGGGGCGTGCGCGGCCCCATGGACTACGACGCGGTGCCGTCGGACGTGGACTCCTACCTGTTCCAGCTCCCCTCCGTGCCGGCGCCGGAAGACCGCGCGTGGCTGGTGCAGTGGGAGGTGGCGAAGCAGCAGGACGGTGGCTCCGTGCACGGCCTCGCGCTGGACCTGACCTTCTGTGATGGCGACGCCGTCGCGGGCGCCGATGGAGGCACGGTGCCGGACAGCGGCATGGGCGAGGGGTGCGTGGCGGTGAGGGCGGGCAGCCGCAACCAGTCGCTGACGCTGGGCTACCGCTCGGACGCGCTGCGGGCCTGGCACACGTCGGCGAACGCCTCGGTGAGCAGCCTCCAGCCGCTGTACACGCTGGAGGAGCGCCCTGGCTCCACCGTCGTCACCCTGGCGCCGTACGCGTGCGGCTGCCTGGAGCCGCGCTTCATCCGTGGCGGGAAGATGCGCGTGGAGGTGTCCGCGTCCGAGCGCACGTCCTACGAGCAGGTGGAGTACACGCTGCGCACCGGCTACGGCGATTATCCCCAGTCGTACACGCGGGATGGCGGCGTCGCGACGCAGTGCCCGGGGCTGGACGACGCGGGCACGCCGGACGGTGGTGTCGCGCCGCGCGGGGGCTGCGTCTTCACCCGTCAGCCCTGAGTCTTCAGGGGAGCAGGGTGGCCCGCGTGAGGCGCGGCCACCTGGTTCGGCGTGGGTGGCTGGTGCGGGGAGACCCGGCTTGCAAAGGGCCGTCGCCCGCTGTCTGGCTGGATGTGTGTGATTGCCCGCGAGACACAGCGGGCGGGCGAGCGGATGACACCCACTTGGGTGGGGTGGCGGGTGGTGCCCGTCACCCTCCACCCGGGGGAGCTTCAGGGAGCCGGAGGCGCGACACCCAGTCCGTTGAGCGCGACGACCTTGTCGGGAAGGTTCGCCGCGTTGGACTTGATGGTGAGGGTGCCCTGATACGCTTGGGCCTCGCGCGGCTTGAAGGTCACCTCGATGAAGAAGCGCTTCTTCGACTCCACCCGCAGGGGCGTGCCGGCCGTGTAGTCATTGGAGACCTTCATCGTGAACACGGACGGAGCGTTGAGGGTGATGTCGGTGACTTCCAGCGTATCCTCTCCCTGGTTCGTCACCTGGACCGAGTTGAAGCCACTCGTTCCGACAAAGGTGCCAGAGTTGAACTCGCGGTCGAAAGACATCTCGTCGCGGTCCGTGATGAGCTGCGGGGCCTTGGGAAGTGGGTCGGCGCTCTCACCGCAGGCCGCGAGTGAGAAGAAGAGAATGGGGAGCCACGGGGTGCGCAGTCGCATGGACGTTCACTCCTCGCTAGAGGGTCGAAGATGATGAATGTTGTAACAGTGTTCTGTCGTAAGGCCCAGAGCGCCGGTGCATTCCTGCTCATGTTGTCGTTGGTGGGCTGTGGCGACACGCGCGACGACTTCATTGGCCCGCGTGTGAAGGATGCCTGTGATGAGACGTGGCCCGTGTGTGGCAGCGTCGCCGGCTGCATCCTCGGGGCGGAAGGCTATACAGAGGGTCGCTTCCCTGGTCGCAGCAAGTTCATCGTCCAGGTGCCGGAGGCGTCGCACGTCAAGGTGAGCTTCTACCTGGACGAGGTCACCGCCGCGGGCGAGGAGACGGTGGTCATCTTCCACGAGGAGGGGTGCCGGGCCCGCACGCGGCTGGCGGCGGACGGGCGCGCGGTGCTCGACTCGATGGAGAAGTTCAGCGTCTTCACGAAGGAGGCGGACGTCACCGGCGTGGGCGACCACCTCATCGAGTTCGAGTCCGACATGCAGGCGCGCTACGCCGTGAAGGTCGACGTGACGCCCCTGCGCAATCGCTAACCGCCGGAGGCGACGCCTTGCTTCAACGCGCGAACAAGGTGGCTGGCCACCCGGAAGCTGTTGGCGGCGATGGTGAGCGTGGAGGGCACGCTGCCGCCGGTGGGCATGAAGCTGCCGTCCACGACATAGAGGTTGGGCACCTCGTGCGCGCGGCAATTCCTGTCCAGCACGGACGTGGCGGCGTCGTCGCCGAAGCGGCAGGTGCCGTGCTGGAGGATGGTCGTCTCGCCGGAGGTGCTGGTGCGCTTGAGCTCGTCCGGCTCCAGGCGCAGGAGCACCTCCTCGCCGCGCTCGACGAGGAAGCGCGTGGCGACCAGGTCCGTGGGGTGGCGCTCCACGGTGATGGCGGCCACGGGGATGCCGTACTTGTCCTTCACGGAGCCCTCCACGCCGACGTAGCTGCCGGGCGTGGGGAGGAACTCCCCGTAGACCTCGAACTGGAGGATGCGCGAGTCGCGGTACGCCCGCATCCGGTCCTTCAGCGCCTTGCCGAAGACGGCGGAGGCGCCGCTGCCGGCCAGCCCCGTGGCGGCATGGATGGGATTGGGGTGCGTCCACATGAAGCCCAGCGTGCCGCCCTTGCGGAAGCCGAAGCGCTCGTCCGGCATCAGGTAGAAGTCCTGGATGCTGCGGTTGACGAAGGGGCCCGGGTCCTTGAGCCACGGCCGCTTCTCGGCCTGCTTCGACATCCGGAACGTCGCCTGCGACTCGCCGAAGGAGCTGAAGATGAGGTTCTTGCCCACCAGCCCGCTGCCGTTGGCCAGGCCGCTCGCGAAGCGGCTGGAGGTGGAGTTGAGCAGGAGCCGCGCGCTCTCCACCGCCGTGCACGACACGATGATGACCTTCGCCGGCTGCTCCTGGGTGACGCCGTCCGCGTCCACGTAGATGACGCTGCGCGCGCGCCCCTTCTTGTCCACCTCCACGGTGCGCGCCATGCAACCCGGCCGCAGTTGGACGTTGCCGGTGGCCACGGCGGCGGGGATGAGGCTGGCGTTCGTGCCGCTCTTGGCGCCCATCTCACAGCCGTAGCTGCCGCACAGCGCGCAGTACGCGCACGGTGCCCGGCCCTTGTAGGGACGGCTGATGATGCCGCGCGCGGTGGGCAGCGAGTGCCAGCCCATCACCTTGCACGCATTGTCGATTTCCCCCGCCACCGGGTGCACGTCCAGGGGCGGCAGCGGGTAGGGGCCACTTCTCGGCTCCGCGAAGGGGTGGGCCACCGCCTGTCCGGACACGCCCAGCTCCTGCTCGGCCTTGTCGTAGAAGGGGGCCAGCTCCTCGTAGGAGATGGGCCAGTCGGCAATCGTGCTGCCGGGCACCGCGCCCAGCGTGCTGCGCAGCCGGAAGTCCACCGGCTTGAGGCGGTAGAAGAAGCCGCTCATGTGCACGGTGCCACCGCCCACGCAGTTGGCCGTCCACGCCGCCGTGCTGCGCTCGTACTTGCCCTTGGCGCCCTTGCGCACCAGGTGCGGCTCCTCCCAGGGCAGCGGCATGAAGAAGTTGCGGCGGCTGTTGAGGATTTCGTCGTGGACGAAGTCCTGGGGGCGGTAGTGGGGGCCCTTCTCCAGCACGACGACCTTGAAGCCCGCGCGGCCCAGCTCCAGCGCCATGGGCGCGCCGCCCGCGCCGCTGCCGATGATGCAGATGTCGACCTGGGGCAGGCTCACTTGTGAACCCCGCACTCGCGCAGGCACTTCGGTCCGTCGTAGCCCTCGGGCGGCGCCATGGCGATGGTGCCCACGGCATCGAACCCCATCAGCCGCCAGCCCACCTTGCCCTTGTTGCCGCCGTAGGACGGGTCACCCAGGAAGCCCTCCAGCGTCAGCACGGTGAGCAGCTCCAGGAAGTGCGCCTCGCCGCTCCGGGGTGGACTGTCCTTGAAGAGCGTGAGCAGTTCGTCCTGCTCGGCGGGGGTGATGGCGGAGAAGCCCTTCTGGAACATGCGCTGCGAGCGGCGCTCCAGCGCGGCGAGCCCCTCCAGGAAGTCGTCGCGCATGGGCTGCATCTCCGGTGTCTGGAGGATGCGGTCGATGTAGACAGGCACGTCGGCGTCGAGCGCGCCGGGGTCCTCGTCGCGCGGGAGGATGCGCTCGGCGGCGGCGGCGACGACGGCCAGCTCGAACGAGGAGAAGGTGTGGGTCCGCTGCCCGCCGGGCGCGGTGCCCAGGGGGCCGGGGTCCACCGCGGGCTTGGGGGCTTCCTCGGAGGAGCGCTTGCAGGCCAGCGGTCCGAGCAGCACGACACCGCCGCCCAGGAAGGTCAGCCGCCGGATGAAGGAGCGCCGCGACAGGCGCTGACGAGGGGGACGCGCACGGGGCATAGGTGCGCGAGCGTAACCCAGCGCGCGGCGCTTCGCCGCGTCGGGATGCATGGCTCGCCTGCTTCCTCGGGCGTGGTGGTGACGTAGGATGAAACGACGATGTGCAGGGCCGACAACGCAAGGAGACTGAAGATGAGACGGCATGTCTGGGCACTGGGATTGGCGCTGGCATTGGGATGCGGGAAGGATTCCAATCCGGACAATCCGGACGCGGGTCGCCCGGATGCCGGGCCGGGACCCACGGATTCGAGCTTCACGCGCTTGGAGGTGGACGCGGACCCGAGCGAGTTCAACCCCATCTCCAACATCGCCATGGCCATCGGTCCCGAGGACCGCATCGGCATGGCGTACTTCGTGAACAACGGGACGATGACGGGCAGCGTGGTGAACTACGACCTGCGCTACCGCGAGTTCAACGCGGGCGTGCTCGGGCCGGTGGAGAAGATTGTCACCGTGCAGCGCGTGTACGGCGTGTCGCTCGCCTTCGGTCCGGATGGACAGCCGGCGGTGACGTACCTGGGCGGTGACAGGGACGACTCCACGTTCTGGCTCCAGAGTGACCTGGCGGTCTCCTTCCGCTCGGCGGCGGGCGCGTGGACGCAGCGCGTGGTCGCCACGCGCTCCAACGCGGCGCCCATCGGCAACCCGCTGAGCGACGTGGGCTTCCTCATCGGGCTCAACCCGTCCATGGTCTTCTCCGGCAATCAGGCGCTCGTCGCGTATCGCGACGGACACAACGGCAACTTCGGTCGGCAGGACTGGGAGTCGGCGGACCTGGAGCTGGCGAGCGGCGGGCCCACGAGCTGGACGTTCCGCATGTTGGCCTCGTCGGGCGACACGAAGGCGGGCTACGGCGGCCACATCGGCCTCATCATGGCGGGCGCGCAGCCCGCGGTGGTGCATGACCAGGTGAAGGAAGGCGCGCAGGCGACAGGCGCGGGCATCGTCTTCCAGCGGCGCAACGCGGACGGCGCGGCCTGGACGCCGCCGGTGCAGGTGGCCACGGCGGAGAGCGTGGGCAACACGCAGTTGGGCCCGTCCATCGCGTACGACTCGACGGAGGGCTTCGGCATCGCCGTGCAGAACCGCGGCTCCTCCCGGGGCGACGTGTTGCAGTACTACGACTGCCCGAGCCCCAGCGCGACGAGCTGCGCGACGACGGGCGAGTGGTCGACGCCGGACCCGGTGTTTGGTCGGGGCACGGGCGGCTGGTATCCGTCGCTCGCGTTCGACCCGGTGAACCACGAGCCGCACATCGCCCACTACCTCTGCTCGTCGGAGACGGGCCGCAACGACACGAGCTGCAACCCGAACGAGGACCAGCTCCTCATCAGCGCGCGCATCGCCGGCAACTGGCGTGAGACGGTGGTGGACACCAACGGCGGCTGGTCGCCGAAGCTGGGCTTCCTCTCCACGGGCAAGCGCGTGGTGCTGTACCGCATCCCGGTGGCGGCGCTCACCAGGAAGGGCGTGCTGACGCTCGCGGTGGAGCAATGAGAAATGCGGTCCGCGCCCTGGCGGCGCTGACACTGGCGGGCTTCGCCTCCGGCGCCGGAATGGTGGCGTGCAGCCGTCCGGACAACTCGCTGTCCGGCAGCGTGTCGGAGCTCTTCCCGCTGGAGGTGTCGCGCGTGGAGATTCTCCGCAACGCGGAGGCGCTCCAGGTGAGCTACTTCCGCAACAACGACCTGGACGTGGACCTGGTGGTGCGGCTCACCGTGTCCACGGAAGGGTTGGAGCTGCGGCCGGGCGCGAAAATCAACCTGGCGGGCAACACGCCCTCCGGGCTGGCGCGCGCCACGGTGGTGCACCTCAACGCGGGCGAGCCGTCGCGCGTCTTCGCGCCGGTGGAGAAGGGGGACTTGCAACTGGAGTCCGGAGGCAACCCCGGCGAGCAGACGCGCGGGGACTTCTCCATGTCCTTCAAGAAGGGCGACGGCTACGGCGCCGGTCGCAGCCTGGAGGGCACGTTCTCCTCCGAGGCGCTGGATGCGGGCTTCGGCCCGGAAGAGGGTGAGCCGCTCGACGGGAGCGTCGTCGTCCCGTAGCGCGAGTGTCCCCGGGGTGACGCCTGGAGTTTCGGGCGTCACCACGCTGGCTTCGAAGCGCGAGCCGCCACGAAGGAGGGACACCGCCCTCCTCCGTGTGGAGCAAGGCCTACGGCACCGCGCAGGTGTTGAACGCCAGCCCTCGCGACACGGTGGCCTGGGCCACGGTGTGCCGGGCGAGCGCCGTCGTGCCACCTTCCTCGTAGATGCGCCGCGCGAGCGCCACGGCCTCCGAGCCGTGGACCGTCAGCGTGGTGCCCGTCGCGTCCGTCACCGCCACCGCGCCGTCCGCGGCGCCTTCCGCGCGGACGAGCAGCGCGCCCGCGTCGTCGCGCACGGCCATGCCGTTCTCCAGCGGCTCGAAGTAGCGGATGAGGGTCTCCTTCCCCTCGCGCTCCAGCTCCAGCTTCATGATGCCGCTCTCCGCGTCGCGCGACATGCGCAGCACGTCCGTGGGGCTCAGCCGGACGACGCGCGTGTCGCCGTCGCCTCCGTCCGCGCTCGACACGGGGTTGTTGCCGCTCCAGAACTCGATGCTGTTGATGATGAGCGCATCGATGAGCGTCCCAATCTCGTAGACGGGGATGATGACGAGCACGAGGAACATCAGCCACTGCACGAACTTCTGACCTGAGATGTTCTTGTTGAACTGCCAGATTTTCTGCGTGAGCTTGAAACTGCCGAAGCACCCGGTCGTGTGCATGGAGATGAAACCGGCGCACAGCACGGCGAGCCACGGAGACGGACGCTTCATCATGAACCCTCCTCGGGAGGATGGAAGGACTGCGAAGGCGGACCCACCATGCCACGTCGGGTCTTCGCGGCGGCGCCCCGTTCGTCTCCCCGTCCGATGCTCACCACTCGGTCGACCCTGGGGTGCGAGGATGCCCGGGTGATTCTCGTCCACTTCTTCACGCGAGCCTGGGTGATGGGGCTCCTGTCCCAGGCGGCGACGCCGTCCGAGGCCGCTCCCCCTGTCGAAGCGCCACCCGCCGCGCTGACCTGTCTCGCGAAGTGGTATCCGGTGCTGACGCCGGTGCGGCTCGACACGGGCTGGGGCTTCACGCTGCCGGACGGCCGCTCCTTCCCGTTCGACGACGGACAGCAGAAGTCATTCTCCCGGAAGCTGGAGGCCCCGGACCTGGAGGACACGCTCTCCATCGCCTACCGCGCGGTGCCCATTGCGCCCGTGACTCGCGAGGACGAGGACCCCGGGCGCATCCGCTTCGAGCCGCTGTTCGAGGCCACGTATGGCGCCGCGAAGGAGAAGGTGGACGTGGTGCCGCTCGTGTTCCTCGGCCAGCGGCTCAAGGTGCACCGCAAGGTGGCTCCGGCCTTCGAGCGGCTCGCCGCGAGACTGGAGGCGCTGGTGGCGAAGGACCCTTCGCTCGCGCCCTTCCTCCAGGGCGTGGGCGGAACCTTCGCCTGGCGCAACATCGCGAACACGACGCGGCGGAGCGCGCATTCCTATGGCGTGTCCATCGACCTCAACACCGCGCGCTCGCACTACTGGGAATGGCAGCGGCCCCGGACGCCGGTGCGCTGGCGCAACGCGGTGCCCCAGGCGCTGGTGGACGCCTTCGAGGCGGAGGGCTTCATCTGGGGCGGGCGCTGGTACCACTACGACACGATGCACTTCGAATACCGGCCGGAGCTGCTGGACGCCGCGTGTGCTCCGGCGCGGTGACGCTCAGTCGCCCTCGCTCTGCACCAGGCCGTACTTGTGCAGCAACGAGTAGAGGTGCTTGCGGTCCAGCTCGGCCTCTCGCGCGGCGCGGGCGATGTTGCCCTTGGCCCGGCCGAGCAGGCGGGTGAGGTACTCGCGCTCGAAGGCGCGGATGAGCTCGTCCTTGCAGACCTTGAAGGGCCCGGTGAACTCGGCGGGGAGGAAGTCACCGGCGGGAGCGGGAGGCTCGCGGGTGAACTCGCGCAGCAGCGTGTCCCCGGCCAGCTCCGGGATATCCACCATGTGCCGGGCGCGCTCGAGCGCGTTGCGCAGCTCGCGCACGTTGCCCGGCCAGGTGTGCCCGTTGAACTGCTCGCGAATCTTCTCCGGCAGCCGCAGCCACAGGCCCTCTCCGGCGAACGCGTCCACCAGGAGGGGGATGTCCTCCTTGCGATCTCTCAGGGGCGGCAGGTTCACGGTGAAGACGGAGAGGCGGAAGTAGAGGTCCTCGCGGAAGCGGCCCGCCTGCGTCTCCGACCAGAGGTCCTTCTTGCTGGCGACGACGATGCGCGCGTCGAAGGTGATGGGCGTGGACGCGCCGAGCCTCCGGAACTCGCGGTCTTCAATCGCTCGCAAGAGCTTGGGCTGGAGGTCCAGCGCCAGGTCGTCGATTTCGTCCAGGAAGAGCGTGCCCCCGTTGGCGCGCTCCAGACAGCCGATGCGCTGGCTGACGGCGCCGGTGAAGGCGCCCTTCTCATGGCCGAACAGCTCGCTCTCGATGAGGGAGTCGGAGACGCTGGCGCAGTCGAAGACGACGAGCGGCCCGGGCGCGCGCGGGCTCAACTTGTGGATGGCCTTGGCGGCGGCGCCCTTGCCGGAGCCCGTCTCGCCCACGAGCAGGAGCGTGGAGTCGGTGGGCGCGATGCGCTGGAGCAGCGCGAAAATCTGCCGCATGGGCAGGCTGCGGCCGACCAGGTCTCCCAGCCGGTCCTCCAGCGTGGGCTCCACCTGGACGGGGGCGAGCTGGGGGCTGAAGCGCAGGCGCACGTCGCCCACTTCGAGCAGCGCGCCGGGGCGCAGGTACGCCTCGCGCACCTGGGCACCGTCGAGGAAGGTGCCGTTGGTGGAGCCGAGGTCCTGGACCAGGAACCGGTCGCCCTGGCGACGCACCACCAGGTGGTTGCGGCTCACCGTGGGGTGGTCGATGACGACGTCGTTGTCGGGCGCCTTGCCCACGCGAAGCGCTTCGGTGGCGAGCGGGAAGACGGTGCCGGCGCGCTCGGTGTCCAGCAGGACGAGGTGGAATTGTTGCGCGGAAAGTCGCTCACCCTGTGCCCGCGCGTTGATGACCGTGTGCGAGGGGATGGGGGCTGGGGGAAGAG
>NZ_JABXEM010000409.1:0-6792 GCF_013372595.1 Myxococcus sp. AM011 | reverse complement strand
CCCGGGATTCCACCCACCCCACGGGGGATTGACCGGCCGGAGTCAGCGGCACCAGAACCGGGACTTCTACGAGCCCGGAACAGTGCCGCCCCGGACGAAAGGCCCGGCCTACAGCGCCGTGGACCTCCCGGGCTCCAGGTCCACCACCTTCGCCCCGCCGCGCAGCTTCTTCAGCTCACCCTTCAGCGCGTCCGGAGTGCCCTGGAGCAGCGGGAAGGTGCCGTAGTGCATGGGGACAATCGTCTGCGCCTTCAACAGCCGCGCCGCCTGCGCCGCCTCCGCGGGGCCCATGGTGAAGTGCCCGCCGATGGGCAGCATCGCCACGGTGGGCTTGAACTGGGTGGCGATGAGCTCCATGCCCCCGAAGGTGCCGGTGTCACCCGCGTGGTACAGGGTGGGACCCTTCTCGATTTGAATCACGTACCCGAGCGGCGCGCCCGCGTACTGCGACGGGCCCTTGGGGTCCGACTGGTAGCTGCTGGAGTGCACCGCCTCCACCAGGTGGATGGTCGCGTCCTTCACCTGGAACGTCCCGCCCGCGTTGGCGCCCACCGCCTGCGCCTCCGGCAGACCCAGCAGGTTGACCAGCTCGAAGGAGCCGAACACCTTCGCGCCCGTCTTCTGCGCCAGCGCCTTCGTCTCGCCCACGTGGTCGAAGTGGCCGTGGGTGACGAGGATGGCGTCCAGCGCCTCCGGCTGCGCCGCGTCCTTGGGCGCCTTGGGGTTGGTGAGCCACGGGTCGATGGCAATCACCGCGCCGCCCGGGGTGCGGACGATGAAGGCCGCATGGCCCCACCACGTCACCTCCGTCTTGCCCTTCGCCGCGGCCGGAGCCTTCGTTGCCTCCGCCTTCTTCGGCGCGGCGGCGTCCTGCGCCCGCGCCTCTCCCGCGAACGTCAACAGCGCACCCACAGCGACTGCCACGAGCTCGTTCCGCATGGTTGGTTGTCCTCTCTCGGGTTCAAAGAATCACGACGTGACGCCGGGGTGCCCTCACGGCACGCCCCAGCCGAGCCGCCGCTTGGCACTGTCCGGGCGGCCATTCAAGGGCCTGTGCATACCGCCTGCCCCCGGGACGACAGATGCCCCGGCCGCCGAGTCACCGCAATCTCGAAAAAAATCCCCCAGGAGGTTCCTTCTCCGCCCGGGCCGTCCCGTGGGCTAACGTCGGAACAGCCGTGGACCACCGATTCCAAGTCAGCCTCCGCGGGGTCATCGACCTCCTGTCCCACCACCTCTACAGCTCCCCGGGCGTCTACCTCCGAGAGCTGCTCCAGAACGCCACCGACGCCATCCGCGCCCGGCAGCACCTGGAACCGGAACACAAAGGCACCGTCCGCCTGGAGCTGGTGGAGAAACAGGACGGCGGGCCTCCCACCCTCGTCTTCAGCGACGACGGCGTCGGACTGACGGAAGAGGAAATCCACCGCTTCCTGGCCACCATCGGCGAGTCCTCCAAGCGCGAGGCACTGGAAGACCGGCGCAAGGACTTCATCGGCCAGTTCGGCATCGGCCTCCTGTCGTGCTTCATGGTGTGCGACGAGCTGCTCCTGGTGACGCGCTCGGCGCGCGGAGACGGACGCACGCTGGAGTGGCGCGGCCGGCACGACGGCACGTACGCCGTGCAGGTCTCCGAGCACCCGCTGGAGCGGCCGGGCACCCAGGTGTTCCTCGTGGCCCGCGCGGACATGGTGGAGTGGTTCGCCCCGGAGCGACTGCGTCAGCTCGGTCGTCACTATGGCGGCCTGCTGCCCTTCCCCATCCAGCTCACCATCGGCGCGGAGCAGGAGCGGTTGGACCTGGATGGCGCGCCCTGGCGCCGCGACTACGAGAGCGCGGGCGAGCGACGCAAGGCGATGCTGGAGTACGGGCGCGAGGTCTTCGAGACGGACTTCATCGACTGCATCCCGCTGCGCTCGCAGGCGGGAGACGTGGATGGCGTGGCCTTCGTGCTGCCGGCGTCGCCGCACTTCAACTCCAAGCAGAAGCACCGCGTGTACCTGAAGCACATGCTCTTGTCGGAGAGCGCGGAGAACCTGCTGCCGGAGTGGGCGTTCTTCGTGAAGTGCGTGGTGAACGCCAACGCGCTGCGCCCCACCGCCAGCCGCGAGTCCTTCTACGAGGACGGCGCGCTCGCCCAGGCCCGCGAGGCGCTGGGCCACGGACTGCGCAAGTACCTGGTGGACCTGGCGCACGAGGACCCTCGCGCGCTGCAGCGGCTCATCGGCCTGCACGGCTTGAGCATCAAGGCGCTGGCGCTGGACGACGACGACTTCTACCGGCTCGTCATCGGCTGGCTGCCGTTCGAGACGTCGCTGGGCGTGACGACGCTGGCGGAGTACCGGCGCGCGTACCCGGTGGTGCGCTTCGCGGCGACGCTGGACGGGTTCCGTCAGGTGGCTCGGGTGGCGGGGGCGCAGGGGCTGTGCATCATCAACGCGGCGTACACGCACGACGCGGCGCTCCTGGAGAAGCTGCCGCACGTGGTGGAGGGCGCGCAGGTGGAGCCCTTCTCCGCGGCGGACCTGCCGCAGAGCTTCGAGGAGCTGTCGATGGACGAGCGCGACGCGGTCTTCCCGCTGTCGCGCATGGCCGAGCAGGTGCTGGCCCCGTTCCACTGCGGCGTGGTGGTGAAGAAGTTCTTCCCGGCGGAGGTGCCCACGCTCTACAGCGCGGACGAGGAGGGCTCCTTCCGACGTGACGCCGAGCGCGCGCGAGACGAGTCCGACGACCTCTACGCCAGCGTGCTGGAGGGCGTGATGGCGGCGGCGGGCGGCGAGCCGGCGCAGTTGTGCTTCAACCTGCACAACCCGGTGGTGCGGCGGCTGGCGGCGGTGACGGACCGGACCCTGATGAAGCTGTCGGTGGAGATGCTCTACGTGCAGGCGTTGCTCCTGGGTCAGCACCCGCTGAACGCGCAGGAGATGACGCTGCTCAACCAGGGGCTCCTGGGGCTCATCTCCGCGCAGCTCGGCACGGGAGGCTCGGGCGGCGGAGAGAATGACGGGGGCGTGGGCTCCGGAGGGCTGCACTGATGGCCGGGGACTGGCGCGAGGAGGCCCAGGCGCTGTGGGACCGCGCGGGCAAGCAGAAGTCCAGCGAGAGCAAGGTGAAGCTCCTGGAAGAGGCGGTGCGGATGGCCGACTCCCACGGCGACGTGGACCTGGGCTATCAGCTCCGCGACGACCTCATCGACGCGGCGACCTTCGGGGGCTACCCGGACAAGGCCCTGGTGGCCTTCGCGTGGTGCCGGGGCCAGCAGAAGAAGGACCCGGAGCGCTTCGAGCCGGAGGGCCTGCTCTGGAAGCAGAAGTGGGTGGTGGGGCGCATCAAGGAGTTCCCCCACATCTCCCGCAAGCAAATCACCGACGCGCTCGACGACATCGAGCAGTGCTTCACCAAGGTGGATGCCGGCAAGCGCTCGGCGCTGAAGCTGCGCTACCAGACGGCGCGGGACATGGGCGACGACGCGGCGGAGGTGGACCGGCTGTGGGCCGCCTGGCTCGCGGCGCCCCGGGACCACCTGACGGACTGCCGCGCGTGCGAGCTGGATGACGAGCTGGACCACCACGTCGAGCAGGGCGAGTGGGAGCAGGCGCTGCGCAAGGCGAAGCCCATCCTGGAGGGGCGGGTGCGGTGCGCGGAGATTCCGCACCTGACGCTGGGCACGCTGCTATATCCGCTGTTCAAGCTGGGCGAGCTGGAGCGGGCGGCGGAGATGCACCGCCGGGGCTACGGCCTGACGTCGAAGAACCGCGACTTCCTGGCCACCATGGGTGACCACATCGAGTTCCTCGCGCTGACGGGCAACCTGGCGCGCGGACTGGCCCTGCTGGAGAAGCACCTGGAGTGGACGCTGGACCACGGGAGCTTCAACGACCGCTTCGTCTTCCTCGTGGCGGCCACGTTCCTGCTGGAGCGCGTCAAGGCCGCGGGAGACCGGGACGTGGTGAGCCTGCGGCTGACCAAGGCATTCCCCGAGCACCGCGCCGACGGGGGCTATGAAGTGAAGGCCCTGCACGCGTGGATGCTCAAGCAGGCCAGGGACATCGCCACCCGCTTCGACACGCGCAACGGCACGGACCGCTACGCACGGCGACTCGCGCGCATCCAACGGCTCGCGGAGGAAGTGCGCGAGTTCCCGCTCGATTGACGCGGAAGGCGTGACGCGGGCCGCCCACGTGGCCCCTTGCGCCGACCAGGCCTGCATTGACCACGACTCGGCTTTTGCCGCACTGCGGCCATGAACCAGCCGTCAGTCATTGCGGGCCTCGCACTTCCATCCCATGGACTCGCACCTACCTGGCGTCAACCGTTGACGCCTCACGCATGAGCAGACACGACGCCCCGCCAAGGCATACACCGGCGGGGCGTTTGTCGTGGAGCGGTGGCGTCATGTCACAATCGCATGACACGGCGACAGACCTCGGACTCCTTGTAACGGGCTTCGCTACAAGCAACCAGGTTGTGTATCCGCGAAGGTGACAACAGTACGCGGGCTGAGGACCGACACTCCAGGCATGTCTGACATGGCACACGGAGTGCTTGGACAGACGACCACCCGTGCACCCCCGCGCGGGCCTCTCCTCGAGGCTCCCATGAAACGGCTTGCCCCTCCGCTGCTCCGGTTGTCCTTGCTCGCGCTCGTTCTCGCGCTTCCGAATGTCTCGCTGGCCGCGGTGGTGTCGTTCTGTACGGGAACCCTGGCGAACTCCGGCCAGAGCTTCGTGAACTACAGCGGGACCTCCTCGAACACGCTCGCCACCGGCAACTACATGATGACGGTGTCGCAGTCCGGCCCCTTCGCCATCCAGAATCTCCAGGGCTCCTGGGATGGACTCGCCATTGGCGCCTACCAGCCCATCAGCGGCTCGCGGCAGGTCACCTTCAGCGGCATCATTCCCTCGGGTCTCACGCCGGGGCAGACCGTCACGGTGACGTTCCGCATCTACAACATCCTGGGCCAGTTGGTGGACGTGAGCACCACCACGGCCTCCGTCAACGGCCAGAGCGCTGGCTGGCAGAAGGTCTGGACGGCGGCGAACCAGGCGGGGCCCGCGGGTTATGCCCGGCACTACATCGGCGACTTCGACGGTGATGGCGCCGAGGACATCCTCGGCGTGTCCGCCAGCGGCTGGATGACCCTGTTCCACTACCGCAACAATGATTGGGCGTGGGGCTGGAGCAACTACGGCTCGACCAGCGCCGGCGGCGGCATCTACGACTACCGCAACAACCTGGTCATCGGCGACTTCGACGGGGACGGCAAGGATGAGGCGCTGGGTGTCTCCGGCTGGGTGACGATGTTCCACTTCGACAACGGCAACTGGAACTGGGGCTGGAGCACCTACGGCAACACGTCCGACCAGGTCTTCGCGCACGCCAACGGTGGGTACCTCGTCTCCGGCAACTTCGACTCGGCGAGCACGCCCCCCACCAAGGACGAACTTGTCGGCGTGAGCGCGAGCGGGTGGATCACCATGTTCCGCTTCAACACGGCGGGCACGGGCTGGGACTGGCTCTGGAGCACCCAGGGCAACACGGCGCACGGCATGTACGGCTACCGCGGCAACCTGCGCAACGGCGGCGACACCAACGGTGACGGCAAGGAGGAGTTGCTGGGGCTCAGCGGCTGGGCGACGAACTTCCACTACACGAACAACGACTTCGCGTGGGGCTGGAGCACCTACGGCGCCAACCACATCGGAGGGATGGGCTACCCCCAGGGCGCAGGTGACGCGCTGCTGGTGGGCAACATCGACTACGTGGACAACAAGGACGAGTGGTTCTTCATCCAGAACGGCCCTTCCGCCAACTATGCCACCACCGAGGACTGGGCCGGCTCCAACTTCGCCTGGCGCTGGTCGAACCACAACTTCAGCCCCGCGGTGCCCTTCATCGGGGACTGGCCGCTCGCGAACAACGGCGGGAGCAACGCCAGCTACTCGCTGGTGAAGGCCGTCGCCGGGCAGCCCAAGTACCTCGTCGCGCGCCGCACGTTCTGCTCCACCACGGACATGCGCATGTATTTGATGTCGAACGTCTTCGCCAACTACTGAGCCAGGAGCACCCGGAGCCGAGGGCCGCTTCCAGGCCCCGGCTCCACCTCACGAGTGACTCAGGACTTCGGCGGAACCTCGAGCCGGTAGGTCAGCTGACGCCAGCGCGGGTCCTCGAAGTGCCCGGGTTCCACGTAGGGGTCCTTCGACGCGGCCACGGCCACGCCCAGGTGGCGCACGAGGGCGACCAGGGGCTCGATGATACGGTCGGCCGGCTCGAAGCAGAGCGTCCATCCCGGCCAGTTGTCCGCGAGGGAGGGCAACACCTCGTCCGCCGCCCAGCTCTCGCGGTCCGGGCCCAGGAAGCCCCCGCTGCAAATCACCTCCGTGCTCCCGATGAGGGTGAGCGTGCGACGGTCCATGTCGAGGATGGCTCCCGCCAGGATGTCGTCGACGGCCCTCGAATACGACCCGCCTTCAGCCTCGATGAGCGAGGCCTCGGGCCCGTTCGCGAACATCCGGCGCAGCACCGAGGCCCCCCACTTGTGGTGGAAGACGCGGGCCTTTCCATCCCTCACGACGATGATATCAGCGCGGTCACTCATCGCGTCCGACTTACAGTTGTAACTGGATGAACGCAAGCCTCCGGAGCGGTGGGCCGGATGACACGGAGCGACAGCGACAGGTCAGCGCTTGAGGTTCTTGAACGGGTTGTTGAACGGCTCCGGGCCCTTCTTGTCCTTGTCGCCACCGCCCGAGGCCGGCCGCTGCCCACCGGACGGAGCTCCCCCAC
>NZ_JABXEM010000408.1:0-6919 GCF_013372595.1 Myxococcus sp. AM011 | reverse complement strand
CTCGGGGCGGGGTTCATAATCCCGAAGGCCCCCCGCCACCTTCCCGAGCACATGACGCTTCCCCCTGACGTCGAAGAAGCCTTCTCGTGCCTCCCCCAAGCCCTGGTGCGCGTCGGACCCGACTTGTGCGTCCAGTGGTGTGAGGAAGGGTTCGCCCGCAAGACGGGCATGACGTTGCCCCTGGGCACCAACCTGCTGGAGGCGTTGGAGCGCGGACGGAGCCTGGAGGCGATGGAGCTGGCGGTGCGCGAGGGCCGTCCGCACACCGGCCACGTCATCACCCGGGAGCTGCACCAGGTGCGCGTGCAGGTGAAGCCGGGACGCGAGGAGGAGTCTCCCGGCTCCTGGCTGGTGGTGGAGCCCTCCGGCGTGGATGACGACGGCGCCTTCTCCATGGCGGTGCGCGAGATTGCCCGGGCCGTGGGCGAGACGCTGGAGGTGGACAGCGTGTGCGCCGCGGCCGTCGTCGCGCTGGTGAGATGCGCGCAGGTGCGGCGCGCGGAGGTGTACCTCTGCGAGGAGGATGGCGCGGAGCTGCGTCGCTCGGCGGTGTCGGACCTGGCCGGGAGCGAGTCTCCCGAGGACTCGTTCGACCCGGAGGAGGACCCGTTCCGGCAGGCGCTGGCCTTGCGGCAGGCGCAGCTCGGAATCCAGCGGGGGTATGGGGATTCGATGGGCTCCATCTTCGCCGCGGTGCCGCTGTGCGCGCCGCGCCGGACGGTGGGGTTGCTGCTGCTCTACAAGGAACAGGGCACGTCCTTCTCCGCCCGGGAGCTGGAGCTGTGGACGGCGGCGGCCAACCAGCTCGCGGTGGCGGTGGAGAACGCGCGCCTCCTGCGTGAGGCGAAGGCGGCGCTCCAGGTGCGCGAGGAGTTCATGTCCATCGCGAGCCACGAGCTGAAGACGCCGCTCACCCCGCTGAAGCTGGGCCTGTTCACCATGGAGCGTAAGCTCACGGCGGGGCAGCCGCTGGAGCTGGCCACGGTGCTGAAGTCCAAGCGGCAGGTGGACCGGCTGGCGGGGCTGGTGGATGACCTGCTGGATGCCTCGCGGCTGGACGCCGGGAGGCTGGCGTTGGATTTGTCGCCGCTGGAGGTGGGGCAACTGGTGGCGGAGGTGGTGGACCACTTCCGCGCGGCCTTCGACCGGCCCTTCGCGGTGGACGTGCCGCGCGAGCGCGTGTGGGTGCGGGGAGACAGGGACAGGCTGGAGCAGGTGCTGGTGAATCTGCTGGAGAACGCGCACAAGTACAGCCCGCCGGGCGAGCCCATCACCGTGTGCGTGGAGCGGCTCGCGGGCGAGGCGCGCATCCACGTCCAGGACCATGGCATCGGCATCCCCGGCGCGGACCAGTCCCAGGTGTTCCAACGCTTCTACAAGGCGCGCAACGTGTCGCACCGCAACTTCGGGGGACTGGGGCTGGGGTTGTACATCAGCCACTCCATCGCGAGGCTGCACGGGGGCGCGCTGTCGCTGGCGAGCTCGGAGGGGCATGGCAGCACCTTCACGGTGAGCCTGCCGCGGATGCCGTCGCACGAGGTGAAGCGGCTGCCCCGGCGGGTGCTGCTGCTCGACGAGGACTCCGCGCAGGAGGCCCTGGCGGAGCGCGTGTTGTGCGCCGAGGGGTTCGAGGTGCTCACCACGCGGAACGGAGCGGAGGCGCTGCGCCAGGCCACGCACCTGCCGGTGGACCTCATCGTGCTGTCCACCTCCGTCACCCATGGCAAGGCGGGGCTGTTCCTGGAGACGTTCGCCACGCTGCCACGCGCGCGTCCGGTGCCCATCCTCCTGGCCGGGGATGCGCGGCCGTGGTGGGCCCAGGAGGAGACGTCCCTGTGCACGCGGCCGTACGTCGCCGATGAGCTGGTGGCGCGCGTGCGCAACGTGCTCATGCAGGAGCGGCGGCGGCCGTCCGGAGTCTCGCCCACGGTGGGCGAGTTGCCCCCGCACGTGGGCATGGCCCCTCGAATCTGAGGGGCACGCGCGGAGGCTGGCTCGTCAGGGGCTTGCTCCCACGCAAGGCAGGCACCCCTGGCGTGAGCCGCGGACGGGCCGAGGACTTCAGCTCGCGGACGTGAGGACGCGGTAGTCCACGGGGGTGATGCCCAGGCGCGACAGCGTCTCGCGGGCCTTCGGGTTCTTGAAGGTGGCCAGCTCCACCTCGCGCTGCGCGCCGTAGCCGCTCTTCACCGTCTCGGGGCGATAGCCCGGGTGGCACATCAGCTCGATGATGCCCTCGGAGGGCAGCGACACCAGCTCCGCCTCCAGCCGCTCCAGCGTCCAGTACGCGTCCGAGCCCGTGTCGCCCAGGAAGTGCGTGTTGGTGGGGATGCCCTGCGTCTTGAGCGCGTGGCGCATGATGGAGTCGATGGAGCGCACCGGCAGCTTCATCTCCCGGGCGACGCGGGACAGTCCCTCCAGCACCAGGGGCTGCAGGTGCAGGTGCATGTGCACGTCCACGTGCGTGGGCGGCCGCCCCGTCAGGGCGGTGAAGCGCTCCAGCTGCGCGCGCGTCTCCGCCTCCACCACCTCGGCGGTCATGCTCGCGGCGCGCGACTCCAGGAAGTTCCCGTTGGCGCCGAGCATCTCGCGCGGGAAGTCGCTCGACACCGGCGTGCCCCGGGCCAGGTTCAGGTGCAGCCCCAGAGAGAGGCCCTCGGCCTCGTGGGCGGAGGCCTCGGCGAACGGGGTGTTCACCATCAGGGTGGCGGACGAGACGACGCCGTCGCGCATGGCCTGGAGGATGCCTCGGGTGACGGCCGGGTCATACCCCAGGTCGTCGGCGTTGATGATGAGGGCGCGTGTGCTCACGAAGAACTCTCCTGCGCATCAGGGACGAGGCCGGGTTTGGAAGAAGCGCCAGGCCTCGAGCGTGGCGTTCAGGTCCTGCGTGGGGTTGCCCGCGCTGACCGGACTGCCAGGCCAGGTGTGTCCGCCGCCCTGCACGGTGCAGAGCGACGCGGTGGCCGTCTCCGGCGAACAGCCGGTGAAGGCGCTACAAGTGCTGTCCCCCTGGCGGTACGTCTCCACCACCGGGCCGCCGCAGCCATCGCGCTCCGCCCAGCTCCGGACGGAGTCCTCGGCGGAAGGGTAGGCACGGCCGAAGGGGATGTTGTTGCCTCCCGCGTAGAGGATGACGGTGTCCGCGGTGCCATGGATGTGCAGCACCGGCACCGGACGGGACGGGCTGCAGCCGCTCTGGGGCGACATGCCGGAGACGGGCGCCACGGCGGCGAAGCGCCCCGCGCGCTCACAGGCCAGCCGGTACGAGAAGAAGCCGCCGTTGGAGAAGCCGGTGGCGAAGGTGCGGCGCGGGTCCACGCACACGCGGGTGTCCAGGTCCGTCAGCAGCGCGTCCACGAAGCCCACGTCGTCGCTGTTGGACACCTGGGCCGACCCACAGCACGCGCCCGCGTTCCAGCCCCGGGTGTTGTCCCGGGGGGGCGAGGTGCCCCCGTTGAGCTCCGCGGCGCTCAGTCCGCGCGGGTACACGACGAGGAAGCCCGCGGTGTCCGCGAGCGTCGACAGGCCCGTCTGGACTTCAAACTGCTCGGGGTTCGAGCCGAAACCGTGGAACGCGAGCACCGTGGGCATGGGCTTGGTGGCGTCGTAGCCGGGAGGCACGTGGACGCGGTAGGTCCGCGCCCGTCCATCGTGCGTCACTGTCCATTCATGGGTGCCCGGGCCCTCGGACAGTCCGGTGCAGGACGTGCGCTCCGGCACGGAGGGCTCCTCGGGCCCGGGGCCGCCGGTGTCACCGGGGACTTCCGGACGCGAAGCCGTCGAGGACGAACAGCCGAGTGCCCCCAGGACGAGGGCGAGAATCACGAGATGAGGGCCGCGAGGCATGGACGGGAAGCTAATTCCCCGTCTTGCACTCCGCCGCGAGGACGTTCGCCCGTTCGGGGAATCGTTCCTCCAGCGTACGCTTCACCTCGGCGACGGCCGTCGCATTGCCACCATGGGCATGGAGCTGGCATCGCGCGGCCAGGGCCCGAGGGTCCTCCGGAGCCAGCTTGTCCGCCTCCCGATATGCGCGCTCGGCGCCCGTGCTGTCGCCCTGACGGAAGAGGACGGCCCCCAGGTAGTAGTGCGCCACGGCCAGCCGGCCATCCTTGCGCACCGCGCGCTTGAGCAGCGTGGCGGCCTCGTCCACGCGCTCCTGCCGGAAGCGCACGAAGCCCAGCTCCGCCAGGCTGGCCGCGTCGTCGTGCTCGCGAATCCAGGCCGACAGCACCGTGGCGGCCTCGTCCAAACGGCCACTCTGCGACAGCATCCGCCCGTAGCGAGGCGCCACCCGCGCGGTGCCCGGCTTCTGGGCGTAGGCCTTCGCCAGCGCCGCCACCGCGCCGGACAGGTCTCCCTGGCGCTCGCGCAGGTCCGCCAGCATCAGCGAGGGGCGCAAGTCCTTCGGCGCCAGCGTGAGGGCCTCGTCCAGCGCGCGCTCCGCCCGCTTGCCCCGGTTCAGCTCCGTCGCCGCCTGGGCCGCGAGCAGGTGCGCCTCCACGTCCTTCGGAAAGCGCGCGACATACGCCTCCGCCAGCTCCAACGCCTGGGGGTGGGCGCGAGCCGTCAGGAGCGTCGTCCCCGCCTGGGCCAGCTCCTCGGCGGTGGCGCGAGGGTCCGCGCCCAGTCCGGACAACAGCGACACCTTCGCGGCCGGCGTCTCGGCGGCCTGGGCCTTCGCCAGCCGCTCCGTGGGCGACGACTCCTTGCGCGTCAGGTACCACGTCCCTCCGGCACCGAGCGCCGCGAGCCCGAGCACCCCGGCAACGGCGAGTCCCAGCCGCGAGCGGCGTCGAGGGCCGCCCTGGGTGATGCCGGAGTCGTTGCGCGTGGGAGGCGACGAGTCCGTCGGGTTGCGAGTGGGCGGCGACGAGTCCGTCGCGGCGCCAGGTCGAGGTTGCTGCACCACCCCCGGAGAGCTGGCGCGGAAGCCCGCGACGGTGGCGGCCTCGGTGGAGCCCGGCGTCGTGGGCGTGGTCGGGCGCACGGAGTCCGGGGGCTCGCCGCCGTGGAGGGTGGCGCCCACGTCGGGCAGGAAGACCTGGGCCCACGCGGCCGGCACCGTCATGGCGTTGTGGGGCGCGGCGTTGGGGTCGAAGGCGCGCGGAATGGGCGGCGTGCCGCCGTGGGACGGGTCGGCCATCCGCGCGCGGCGCAGGGCCTGGCGCTTCGGGTCCCGGTCGGGCGGGAAGAGGGTGTCCACGTACGCGGCCACCTGCTCTCCGGTGGCGACCTCGGCCTGGCCGCCGATGGCCTCGATGGCGTCGATGAAGGACTCGAGGCTGTCGAAGCGCGCGGCCGGGTCTCTCTGGAGCGCGGTGAGGCACACCAGCTCCAGCGCGGCGGGGACGGACGGGTCGAACGCGGTGGGGGGGCGCGCGCGTCCCTCGGCGATGCGGCCCAGCACCTCCTCGGCCGTCATGCCGGTGAAGGGCCTGCGGCCACAGAGCTGCTCGTACAGCATGACGCCCGCGGCGAAGAGGTCCGCGCGGTGGTCCACCGGCTTGCCGGCGATCATCTCCGGCGACATGTAGAAGAACTTGCCCTTGAGGACGCCGGGCTCGGTGCCCGACCCGAGCGCATCCGCCTTGGCGATGCCGAAGTCGATGACCTTCACCGCGCCGTTCACACCCACATGGATGTTGTCGGGGGTGAAGTCGCGGTGGACGATGCGCAGCGGGCGCCCCGCCTCGTCGACGGCGCGGTGGGCCGCGTCCAAACCTCGGCAGGCCTCCACCAGCACGCGCAGGGTGATGCCCAACGGCACGCGCTGGCCCCGCTCGGCGGCCTCCTGCCGCAGCTCCGCGAAGGAGCGGCCCTCCAACAGCTCCATCGCGATGAAGGGCTCGGTGCCCTCCATCCCCAGCTCCAGGATGGCGACGACGTTGGGGTGGCGCACCTGCGCGGTGATTCGCGCCTCGTTGAGGAACATCTGCACCACGCGCCGGTCCGAGGCCAGGTGCGGCATCAGCCGCTTCACCGCCACCGCGGGCCCGCGCGCGCCGTCATCCTCGAAGCGGCGCCCCAGGTACACCTCGGCCATGCCGCCCGTCGCGATGCGCGCGGACAGCCGGTAGCGACCGACCCAATAGGTGTTCGGACCCGACTCCAAGATGGCGCCAGTCTATGTGGAGAGCCTCCCCGCGTCCCCCCTCAGAAGTTCGAGGGGGATGCCTGCCCGGCTCCGTCCCGAACCCTGTCGCCCGGCGCCTTGAGTCCCCGTGACGCGCGGGCCCAAGCCTGGGTGTGGGTTTCCACGTGTCCGGGAAGGTCGGAAGCCCGCATGGCGCCCGGCGCGGCGCTCGTGGGCCTTACGCGGGGTGTGGGCGCTCCATCTGCCCGCTCGCATGAGGGGGTGGGTGGAGTGCTAACCTCGCGACCCGCTGACCCGCCACGCGCGTCGTTCTTCGTTCGGAGGGATGTTGGGCACCGTCCTCAAGGGTGGTTACGTCGTCGAGCTGGAGCCCGCGGTGGTGGAGCGCGTGGACTTGCGCGTCGAAGGGGAGCGAATCGTCGCGCGGGGGCCGGACCTGACGCCCCATCCCGACGACGAGGTGGTGGCCCTCTCCGGCAAGCTCGTCTTCCCGGGCCTGGTCAGCGCGCACCACCGGCTGCACGCCGTCCTGGGTCGGGGCATGCCGAACACCGCGATGGAGACCTACCAGGACGTCCTGGAGAAGGTGCTCTGGCCCTACGAGGACGCGCTCGACCTGGACGCGGTCCAGGTGGCGGGCTGTGCGGGCGGCCTGGAGGCGCTCCAGTGCGGCACGACGACGGTGTGCAACCTGCACTCGTCGCCCAAGGCGGTGTCGGGCTCGCTGGTGCGGCTGGCGCGCGGGCTCCACGAGGTGGGCGTGCGCGGCGTGCTCGCCTACGCGGTGTCGGACCGCGGCGGGGCGGTGGGGCGCGAGGA
>NZ_JABXEM010000407.1:0-7028 GCF_013372595.1 Myxococcus sp. AM011 | reverse complement strand
GGGCGGGCTGCTCCGGCGGGGCGGCCGGAGCGGGCTTCTCGGCGTCCTGCTTCGCTTGTTCGCGCTGGGCCTTCTCCTGCTCGGCGGCTTTGCGGAGCTGGTCCTTGCGCTCGCGCTCCAGCCGTCGCTCCTCGCGCTCGATGCTCTTGCGCGCGTCCTTCGTGTACTGGGGGATGCGCTCGTCGCGACCGCCCTGGGCTTCGTAGCGCTCGAAGTAGGTGATGGCCGTCTTGTACCGCTGGACGGGGTCCACCCCTGGCGGCTCCACGTCGAGGAACAGGATGGCGAGGTTGAAGAACGGATCGGCCTGACCGGGGCGCAGCGCGAGCACCTGCTCGTACTCGGCCTTGGCGCGCTCGAATTCGCCCTGGCCCCGGTACGCATTGCCCAGGTTGAGGCGCGCGGCGGCGAAGTCGGGAGCGGCGCGCACCGCGGCTTCGAGCTCGGTGACGGCGGCCGGGTAGTCCTGGGCCTCGTTGAGCAGCGCGCCGAAATTGTTGCGCGCCTCGGCGAAGTCGGGCCGGAGCTTCGCGGCCTCCTTGAACTCCTCCAGCGCCTGCGGGCCCACCTTCAGCGCCAGGTACACCAGCCCCAGCGCGTTGCGCGTGGCCGCATCCCCGGGCGCGATGTCTCGCGCGTTCTCCAGCACCATGCGCGCCAGCTCGTGCTTGCCCTCGCGGTAGTACACCTGCGCGAGCACCTGCATGGCGCGCGTGTGCCGCTCTTCGAGCCGCAGGGCCTGCTTCGCCTCTGCTGCCGCGGGCCCCAGCTTCTTCTGCTGGAGCAGCGTGACGGCCAGCGCCGTGCGCAGCGGCACCGAGTCCTGCTTCGCCTCCACCAGCCCGCGCAGCTCCGTCTCCAGCGCCGCCGAGCGGTCCGTGCGTCCATACAGGCGCGCCAGGCAGTCCCACGCGGACTCCTGCTCGGGAGCCACCGCCAGCGCCTGGCGATACGAGCGCTCCGCGTCCTCGTGCTTGCCGAGCCGCTCCTGGACGATGCCCAGGTTCGTCCACGCGTAATCGAGTTTCGGGTTCTGCGTCACCAGCGCGCGCAGCGCCGTCTCCGCCGCCGTCAGCTCTCCGGCCCGTGCAATCGCCACGGCCTGGTCGAAGTCCTGCGCGGCGCTGCGCGGCGGAGGCTCGACGACGACGGGCGTGGGCTTCGAGTTCGCGTCGACCGGAGCCGGCGCTGCTGCCTCGGGAGCAGGGTGCGTCTCCGGAGCGGAGGCACACGCGGACAGCCACAGCCCCGAGGACAGGAACAGCGCGGTGAGGGCGGAGGCCCCCTGTGTGCGGCGTGGCGCGAAGCTCACGGCTTGGCTCCTCCGGTGATGCGGCTCTCGTCCGCCGAGGTGGGGCGAGTGGGGCCGCTCACGCTGCCGATGAGCCCGTCCGGATAGGCCGCGTCGGACGCGAGCGCCTGCTTGGGCTCCTTGAGCACCGGGTACTCCTTGGGACGGAAGCGGTTGAGCGACTCCAGCGTGCGCCGCGTCCACTCGTTGGAGACGCGATTCTTCCGAGCCTCCGCCAGGGCGACGGCGTAGCTCTCCACGGCCGCGTCCTCCAGCTCCGCCGTGTTCTGCGCGAGCAGGTCCTGGTACGTCACCACCGCTTCCTCACCCAGCCGCTTCACATCGGGCGGCACGGGCGTCTCGATGATGGTGTTGGCGAAGCGCTCCAGCGCATAGCCGGAGCGGTAGGCCGCCGCGAGGGACCACTCGAGCTGCTTGTACGGATAGACGCGCGAGTACGCGTCCTTCACCGTCTTCACCGCCGCGCGCTTCACCGCGAAGCTGCGCACCAGGGCCTTGCCCCAGCCGCCAATCTTCAGCTTGTCGAACGTCCGCAGCTCCGCTTCCGCCAACTGGAAGCGTCCATACGCCGCCGCGTTCGCCGCGAGGGGATGGGTGTCCGGCTTGAGCTTGCGCCGGTCGAACTCGCTCGCCGCCTGCGTATAGGCGCGCTGGGCTTCCTTCTCGTCGCCGAGCTTCTGGTGCGCGTCACCCATGCGCCGGTGCGCGTCCACCACCAGTTCCACCTGGCCGGGCTTGTTGGCGAACTTGCGCACGAACTCCTGGAGCGCGCGGACCTCACCGCGAGGATCGCCCTGCTTCTCCAGCAGGATGGCCGCGCGGTACTGGTTCTTCGGCGCGTCCTCGGCGGCGGGGAACAGCTCCGCGTAGCGCAGGAACGTCGCCGCGGACTCCGCGTAGCGCTGTTGGCCTTCGAGCAGTCGCGCGGTGTTGAAGAGCGCCGCCTCGCGGTCCTTCGACGCGGGATAGTCCTTCACCAGCTTCTGGTAGCTGACCACGGCCTTGTCGAAGTCGTAGGACTTCTCCGCGTTCACCGCCACGCGGAACAGCGCCGCGTCCGCGAGCGGAGAGGAGGGGTACTCGCGATAGATGCGCTCGTAGAGCTTCATCGCGGAGTCGAAGCGCCGGGTGTTCTCGTGCGCGACGGCCGCGTTGTTGAGGGCCTTGTCGGCGAACTCGTGCCGGGGCTCCTCGTCGACGAGCTGGATGTACTTGCGCGCGGCCTCCTCGTGCTTGCCCTCGGCGAGGAGCTGGTCGGCGAGCTTGAAGCGGCCGGCGAGCTTGAACTTCACCAATTGCTTGTGGAGGTCGCTGGACGGATCGATGACCTGCGTGTTGCTGGCCAGCCTGGCGCTGACCTCCTCCACGCTGCGCCAGTCCTTGTCGATGAGGAACGTCTCAACGGTGAGATTGGTGGCGTAGCGGGCCACCTCGCTCCGGGGCCACGTCTGGATGATGCGCTCGAAGCGCTTGCGCGCCTCGGGGAAGTCGTCGTGCGCGTAGTACAGCTCCGCGGCCTTGTAGGCGATGCCCGCGGCCTTCGCGTCGCGCGGCAAAAGCGCCACGTACTTGTCGGAGGCGGACACCAGCTTCTGCTCGGTGGGCGCCAGCGGCACGGGCTTCACAGCAGAGCCCTCGGGTCGCTCGGTGGAGCGCAGCGGCTTGCGGTCCTGCGCCTTGCCGGCCTGCATGTCCTGCGCGAGCAGTTGCTGCCACGCGAGCACCGCGCTGTGCGCCGCCTCGTCGCGGTGCTTCTCGCTCACGCCGGTGTCGCGCACCAGCTCATAGCTCTTCGCGGCCTCGGCGAACTGGAAGGAGAAGTAGAGGCACTCCGCGTAATAGAAGCGCATCTCGCCCGCGCTCTTGCTGCGCGGGAAGCGCTCCAGGTAGTTGCCGTACGCGCGCGCGGCGGTGGCGAAGCCCGCGCTGGCCTGGTCGAACTTGCCCTCCTTCTTGAACACCAGCGCCTGCTGGTGGTGGAAGGTGGCGCTCGTGTACAGGCTCTTCTCGACGAGCGTGTTGGCTCGCGAGAGCGCGTCCGGGTCGCCCTGGTTCTTCGCGTACCAGGCGGTGCCGGGCTGGTAGAGGCTGGCGAGCCGCTCCGACTCCGTGAAGGACTCCGTGAGCAGCCTGTCCCGCTCATAGGCCAGGGCGATGCGCTGCTGGAGCTCGGGTGCGTCCGGCGCCAGGGGCTCCTTCTGGAGCACGCGCTGATACGCGGCGATGGCGGCCGGGTGGTTCGTCTGGTCGAAGTAGACGTTGCCCAGCCGGCGGTACACGTCCGCCTCGTAGGGCTTGGGGCCGCGCTTCGCGAAGAGGGCCTGGGCGCGAGGCAGTCCGCCCCACGTCTCGTCCGCCAGGGAGATGGCCACGTACTGGAGGGCCTCGTCGCGCAGGTCTCCGCCGGCCTCTGCTTCGCCCTTGGCGACGCGCTGGGCCTCGTAGAAGTCCACCAGCGTGAGGAAGGACTCCACCGCTTCGTCGAACCGGTCCATCCGGTAGTACGTCCAGCCCAGCTTGTAGAGGGCCTTGTCGTAGAGCGGATGCAGCGTGTCGCGGGCGGCGGCCTCGAAGGCCTGCGCGGAGCGGGGCAGCGCCTGCGGGTCCTTGTAGTTGTCGAACCAGTACTCGCCGATGCGGACCCACGCCTCGGTGGCGAAGCGGCTTCGCGGGTAGCGGGCGATGAGCTGCTCGTAGGTGCGGAAGCTCTGGTCGACCTCCTCCTGCTCCTCCAGGCAGTAGCCCAGCAGGTACCAGGCACCGTCGTTGAGGCGGTAGGTCGGGTAGTCCTTCAGGAGCCGGCGGTACAGCGCGATGGAGTCCCCGTAGTCCTTCTTCGGCTCCACGGGGAAGGCCGAGTCGGGGTTCTTGTCGTGCGCCTCCAGCCGGTCCCGGTACTCCTTCATCGCGAGCTGGTGCTCGTCCTGCGAGCGCTCGTAGTACAGCTCCGCCAGCCGGAACATCACGTCCGGCGTGTAGCGCGGCTCTTGCGGGTAGCGGCGGAGGAACTCCTCGAAGCGGACGATGGCCTCCATCCGCTCCTTGCGCTCCTGGGCCTCGAAGTCCCGGATGACCTTCTCGTACGAGGACGCGAGCGAGTCGCGCTTCTGCTCGTACTTGCGCTCCATCAGGAGCTGCACCTCGCGGCTGAACTCGCGAGACTCCTCGTCGTACGTGCGCAGGGCGCGGCTGACGTCCTGGAGCAGCGTCTCTTCCTCGGGCGTGCGGCCCAGGCCCGTCAGGTATCTCGCATCCGGTGTGCCCGACGGACTCTCCGCCTGGGCGGGGGAGGCTGCTTGCGCGGCGGTGGCCGGCGCCTGGGCGGCGGCGGGCAGCGAGGCCACGGAGAGCAGCACCGCGAGCATGCGCCGCATCACCGTCCCTCCTCCGACAGCACGTCCCGGAAGTCGGCGTCCAGCGCGCGCAGCGCCTCGGCCTTCTGCGCGGAGACCTTCTGGATGTTCGTCGTCTTGTCCTGCTTCTCGGTGAAGGCCACGTCCACCACGCCCACGTCCGCCTTGAGCACCAGGTCGTAGAACTGACGACGCACGCGACGGATGCTGTCGTAGGCGATGCGGCCCACCAACTGCTTCGCGTTGCCGGACACCGCGGCGACCTCGGCCTCGTAGCGCTCCAGCAGCGACTGCTCGGCCTGCACCTTGGCGCGGATGCGCTGTCCCCGCTGGTCCACCTTGGCCCTCAGGGCGAGTTGCGCCTCCACCACGCGCTTCTTCAGCGCCTCGCCTCGCTCCCGCACCTGATGCGCGTGCGTCAGCACGGCGGTGGGAGTCTGCCGACGCTCCGCCTCGCTGAGCACCTCGTGCTGGGAGCGCAGCGCCGCCGCGTAGCGGCCCCGGATGGCCTGCTCTCCCGCGAGCGAGGCCGCCGCGCTGTTGCGCTCATCGGCGAGCCGGCCCCGCGTCCGGTCCAGCTCCGCCTGGAGGTCGTTCAGCGTCTGGACCTCGCCCTGGAGTTGCACCAGGAACTCGCGCTCCTCGTCGGGCGGCGTCTGGCGGAGCAGGCGCGTGTCATCCACCCACTTGCGCACCGAGGAGGCGATGGCGTGCAGGCCCTGAATCTCCGTGCCCAGCCGGAAGGCGTCGCGGTCCACCGCGTCCACGCGGTACTGCATGCGGCGCAGCCGCTCCTCCATCTCCTTCTGCGTGGTGGGGAGCTTGCCGAAGCGGGCGGCCAGCGCATCGCTCTCGCGGCGCAGCAACTGGAGCCTGTCCTTCTCCTGCGAGGTGAGCGACGGCTCCAGCGTCAGTCCCTCCACTTCCACCAGCGCCGCGTCCACGTGCGTGACGGCCGTCTCCACCGCGTCCGCGCGGGTGAAGCCCGCCTGCAGCTCCGGGAAGGTCTCCAGCTTGCGTGCGTCCAGCGCGCGGAGGATGCGGGCCGCGAGCTCGCGTGCGTCGACCGCGCCCTTCTTCCCGCTGTCGATGTCGCCCACCATCTTCACCGCGCTGCTCACCTCGCGCTCGGTGGAGGCGTACTTCAGGGCCAGGGGCGGCAACAGCGTGCGCACGTCCGGAACGGTGTCCGTGCGCGCCAGGAGCCGCTCGAAGTACGCGACGGGGTCCCGGTTGGCGTTCAGGAGCAGGTCCACCTTCTCGCGCACGGGGCGGAAGGTGCCGATGAGCTCGTCGTACGCGGCGATGGCCTCTTCGTACCGCTTGAGCTTCTGGAGCAGGTGTCCCTGGAGGAGCTTCGCATCGGGTGCGAGCCGCGCGTCGGGAGCGACGAGCAACAGGATGTCGATGGCGTTCTTCGCCTCCTGGTGGTTGCCCTTGCGCACCTGCGTCCACGCGATTTCGTAGAGCGACTCCGGGAAGGACTCGCTGTCCTGCGGCACCTGCCCGTAGCGGTCCAGCGCCTCGTCGAAGCGGCCCGCCTCGTACAAGAGCCTCCCCAGCGACATCAGCGACAGCTCCCGGATGCGCTTCGTGTCCGTGTCCGTCGTCGAGCGGGTGACGGGCTTGCCCGGCGTCGAGACGGGCGCGGCGGTCTGCTCGTTCGACAGCGGGGTGAGGAGTTGCTGGAACTGGAGGATGGCGAGAGGCAGCTCGCCGGACTGCATCGACAGCACCGCCATGTGGTAGCCGGCCTGGAGCTGGTACGGGCCACCCGGAACCTGGGCCAGCGGCGCGAAGGCCGAGCGCGCCCGGGAGATTCGCTCCGAGGCGGGCAGGTCCGTGCGGCGGAAGAGCCACTTCGCCTGGACGTACTGCACGTCGGCCGGGAGCTGACCGCCGTACAACGTGCGCGCCTGCTCGACGTAGGCCTCGACGCTGTCGAAGACGTTCAGCCTTCCGGAGATGGCCAGGAAGCGCGTGAGGGCGTCGCGGTGGCGCGTCGAGGGCGTGGGCTGCGACAACAGCTCGCGCAGGTAGAGCCTCGCGCCGATGTCGTTCTTCTGCTGGTACAGCGCGTCCGCGAGGAAGTAGAGCGCGTCCGCGTAGCGCGGGTGGCCGCGGAAGCCCGGGTCGCTCACCAGGTCATAGAAGAGGACGGAGGCGGCGTTCCAGTCGCCGAGCAGGTACTGAATCTCCGCGTCGGAGTAGCGCCGCGAGCGGGCCTGTTCCTCGTCGGGCTCCGCGCGCTGGCTGTACTGCGTCTCCACGAAGCGCAGGCTCTCCTCGGCGAGCTGGAGCTGCTTCTCCACGGAGGTCAGGCGCAGCTCCAACTCCTGGGGAGTCGGGGGTCTGTCTCTTAT
>NZ_JABXEM010000406.1:0-7037 GCF_013372595.1 Myxococcus sp. AM011 | reverse complement strand
TCTGGGGACCCCGCCCTCCGCCGCCACCTCCTGGACGCGCTGCAGAGTCTTCCTCCGGACCATCGCGAGGCGGTGGTGCTCAGCAAGGTGGAAGGCTGGTCGTTCGAGGAGATCGCCGCGCTCCGAGGCATCAGCGCGGGCGCCGCGCGACTGCGGGCCCATCGTGGCTACGAGAAGCTCCGTGAGCTGCTCAGCGGGCTGGGAGAGGCGTGATGAAGCCGCCCATCGACATCGACGCCCTGCTCAAGGAAGCGCCTCCCTCGGAGGGCAGCGCGATTGAGCGTGCCCTCGCGAGCGCACGTGGAGAGCTGGCCCTGCGCGAGCCGGTGCGGCGCTGGCGCACGCAGGCCGGCTGGATGATGGTCTCCTCCGGAGGGCTCGCCGTGCTGGTGGCCTGCGTCATGCTGGCCGTCGGCGCGCTCACGCCCCCGGCCATGCTGGCGCGCGTTCCCCTGTTGCTGCTGTTGCTCGTGACGAGCGCCGTCTGTGCCTGGGGCGCGCTGTCCCCGCGTGGACGGGGCCTGCGTCGAGGCGCCGTGGGACTGGCCATGGCCTGCGCCGCGACGCTGGTGCTCGCGCGGGGCTCTCCCGGCACGACGCCGTCCCTGCCCGCCTGGGTGTGCACCGTGAGCCATCTGGCCGTGGACGCGGTGCCGCTCGTGGCGGCGCTATGGATGCTGCGCGGCGCGGCCTTCCAGCCCCTGCGTGCCCTGTGCGCCGGGTTGTCCGTCGGCACGACGGGCGCGTTCGTTGGTGAGCTGGCGTGTGAACAGGACTGGCGTCACGTCGCTGGCTACCACCTGTTCGCGTGGGCGTTCATCTGTGGGGTGGCCCTCGTCATGTCTCGCTCCCTCAAACCCCGCTCCTACGCCCCATGACCCTGGACCCCTCTCTCATCGTGAGCACGGACGTGGACGGAGCACCGGTGCGAATCGGAGAGCACGTCACGGTCGTCAGCGCCTCCTCGGACGGCACCATCAGCCCGGGCTTCCTCGGTCGCACCGGCATCGTCATGGCGCTCGTCTACGACGACCCCAGCCGCCAGTACCCGGCGGATCCGCTCATCCAGGTCCTCGTGGATGGGCTGGGTGAAGACCTCTTCTTCCCGGACGAGTTGGAGGCCCCCTGGGTGCGGCAGCGCGTCCCCCGCCAGCGCGGCGAGGACCGGGAGCACGCCGCGCCACGCGCTCACCGCGTGCGGTAGCCCCCGTCGTGCTCGCGGCGACACGCCAGCATTCGTCCGACGCAGCGGGCATAGTCAGGTGGTGGTGACCTCCCTGGACGACACACCGCGCCCCCTGGGTCGCAAGGCCTACGGTTCGATTCCGCACCTGCCCGGCTCCCGCACCGGCCCCGCGGACAAGCACCTGTCGTTGGCGCTGGCGCGCATCTGCACCGAGCGACTTCGCGACGAGAGAGACCATCTCGTCGTCCTGGAGAAGCTGGATGGCTCCTGCGTCGCCGCCGCGCGCATGGGAGACGACATCCTCGCCCTGGGCCGCGAGGGCCGGCTCGCCTCCCACTCTCCGAATGAAGGCCGCCAGCTCTGGTCCGCCTGGGTCGACACCCACGCGGAGCGCTTCCGGGCCGTGCTCCAATCTGGCGAGTGGCTCGTGGGTGAGTGGCTCGCACTCGCGCACGGCACCCGCTATGCACTGACCCACGAGCCCTTCGTCGCCTTCGACTTGATGCACCAGGGCACGCGCCTGCCCTGGGCCCGGCTCACCGCTCGCGTCCACGCGGGCGGGTTCATCACCCCGGGAGTCATCCACGAGGGCGGTGCGCTGAGCATCGACGCCGCCATGGCGCTGCTGCCGGCGGGCGGGTTCCACCACGCGCTGGACCCCGTCGAGGGGGCCGTGTGGCGGCTCGAGCGCCAGGACGGCGAGGGTGTCAGGGTGGAGCTGCTGACCAAGTATGTCCGTCGCGACAAGGTGGACGGGAGCCTGCTGCCGGAGAACACGGGGCGCCCCGCCATCTGGAACTGGCGCCCCTCGGCGCTCCCACCCAAGGACGTGCTCCCGTGACTCGGGCCCTCTTCGTCACCGGCAACCAACACAAGGCCGACGAGGTCTCCCTCCTGCTGGCGGGCCTCGACATCACCTGGCGGAAGCTCGCACTGCCCGGGCTCACCGCGACGGAGGATGGGACGACCGCCCCGCTGGACCTCGCCACCATCGCGAAGCGCAAGGTGCTGGCCGCCCATGCCCAGCTCGGCGTGCCGTGCTTCGTGGAGACCACCGCGATGGAGCTGGACGACGGCGAGGCCTTCACCGGCGCCCGCTTCAAGAAGGAGCTGCTGGAGTTCGGTGAGCGTGTCTTCCTCGCGAAGAACGGCGGCCGTCGGGGCCGCACCCGCGTGGCCGTGGCCTTCTCCGAGGATGGGCATCCGGACCGCGTCGCCCTCTTCGAGGACGCCATCGAGGGCATGCTGCTCACCCAGCCCCGGGGCGACGGTGGCTATGGCTGGGACGGCGCGTGGCTGCCGGACGGCTACCAGCGCACGCTCGGGGAGATGGCGCGCAACAAGTTCTTCCTCAACATGCGGCACCGTCCCTACCTGGAGCTGGCCGACCGGCTGCGAATCGCATCTCCAGGTGGCGCCTACGAGGCCCACCTCACCGTCTCCGCTCGCACCGAGGAGGACCTCCAGCGCTTCCGCGCGTTCTGCGACGCGGCCTCGGTGAAGTGCATCTTCATCGAGCTGGGCCGGGGCGCCGAGCCCTTCCAGCCCATGACGGCCTCCTACCACCACGGCACGCTCCGGCAGGCGCAGGAGGAAGTGAGGGCCATGGCGCGTGCGCTCGCGAGCGAGGGCTTCGACGTGACGCGCATGAAGCTGGAGGCGCTCGGGAAGAATCGCGACATGCCCGAGGACGACGAGACAGCGCGCGCCCAGCCCGCCAACTACTTCGAGTTCCACGTGAAGGCGCTGATTCCCGCGAGCGGCGAGGGGCTGGATGCCCTGCAAGCCCGCTGCACGCTGCACGGCGCCCACCTGTCTCGCAACGCGCGGAAGATTCGCGAGGACGGCGCCAGTGAGCGCTTCGTCACGCTGCGCGTCTACCACCTGGGCAAGGCGAACGCGGATGCGCGCTTCAACGCGCTGCTCAAGGACCTCTCCGAACTGGGCCTGACGCTGACGCAGCGGCTGCGGGAGTTCACCGTCTACGACTCCAACCTCGGGCTGGACCGGGGCTGGCTGGAGGCCTCGCCGTGAGCGCGCACTCGTTGCCCCTGCGCGCGGGAGTCGCGGTGCTGCGCCGCCTCGCGCGCTCGTCCGAGGCCTCCACGCTCATCCTCCGGGGCGGGCTGATGATGCGACGGTGGAGCGGCCCGGTGCCTCGCCCTGTCGAAGACCTGGACTTCCTCGCGGCCTTCCCCTTCAACGCGCGCGATTGCGTCGACCGGATGGAGCGACTGCTGCGCGACGACACGGGGGATGGCTTCACCTTCGGCGCCTTGCGCTCCGAAATCATCTGGGCGGAGACGGAGTTCCCCGGCGTGCGCATCCACGTGGAGACGCGGCTGCCCGGGGTGGAGTCCGCCTTCGAGCTGCGCATCGACACGGGCTTCGGCGACCCGATGGACCCGCCCGCCACGTGGCTCGACTACGAGTCCTCGGACACCGCGCCCGCGCGAGTCCTCGCCTGTCGTCCGGAGACGCTGCTCGCGTGGAAGGTGCACGGCCTCTTCGAGCGCGGCAAGGGCCGGTTCCGCCCGAAGGACCTCTTCGACACGTACCTCCTCACGAGGTACGCGCCGCTGGAGGCGGAGCTGCTGCCTCGCGCGCTGCGGCTCGCCTTCGCCACGCGCGGAGATTCGCTGGAGGTGATGGAGCGGCTCGTCGGTGGCGAGTTCGGCCGCGGCCCGTGGAGCTTGGAGAAGTGGGCGCGCTACCGGGCCAGTGAGCCGGAGGGGCGCCCCGAGCAGCTCGCCGACGTGGTGACTGCCGTCGCCCAGGCCCTGCGCCCCATCTGGGAGGCGGCGAGTGCGCTTGCGCCCTCGCCCCTCGAAGCCCGCCGCGTCAGTACGACGCGGTGAGGCCCCAGTGGATGCTGGAGTACGTGTCCTCGGCCACGCCTCCGTTGTCCCAGCCCGTCCGCGTGCCGGGGCCGCTGAAGGTGTCCTTGTAGCGCGACACCTTGAAGCGCACCTGGTAGCCCAACGGGCCCCACAGCTCTCCAGCCACGCCCAGCTCCGCCTCCCAGCCGAACGTCGACACCGAGGTACCGTAGTCACTCACTTCCAGGTTCAACGCGCCGCCCTCATCGTTGAAGCCCTGTCCCGGCTTCGGGCTGATGAAGAGCTGGCCCGCAGCCTCCAGGCGCACCTGACGAATCAACGGCACCGACACCTCCAGGCCCACCGCGGGGTACAGACGGTGGGTGCCGGACAGCGGGCTGTCGGCGGACTCGTCCACGTCGAAGGAGCGCGTCAGCAGGCCCGCGCGCGCGCCCGCGTAGCCGAGCAGCTCATGTGACGAGCCCAGGCCGAAGTAGTAGCGGTACATCGCCTGCGCGGTGAGCACCGAGTCGGTGGCCACGACTTCGCGCGTGACGGACTGCCCCGCGTCGTTGAACAGCGTCACGTTCGTGGACGCATATCCGCGCCGGTAGCCCAGCACCGCGCCCAGGCCCCTCAGGGGCGAGGTGTGGCGCGCCAGCGGCAGCAGCTCCAGCTCCGCCGAGATGCCCAGGTACGGCACCGACGACTCGTAGTCAGAGCGGTCTCCAAGCTGCTCGTCCTCGCTCTTGCGATCAAACTCGTCACACGACTTCACACCCGGGCGCGCGCAGTACTTGCGCCACGTCGTCGTGCCGCCCAGCGTGAGCCGGGCCAGCGGCGGACGCACGGCCTCCTTGCCCACCGTGCCACCCGAGCCGGTATCCAGCGCCACCTCCAGGAAAGGATCCGTGGAGGTGTGGGACTCGGGGTCCTCCTCCATGGGAGGCGGCCCATCCGTCGGCTGCGGCGCGATGGCCAGGGCCTCCGGCGTCTTCGTCTCGGGCACCTTCGCGGGACGCTCCACGGGGGGAAGCGGCTTCGGCGACTCGATGGGCCGCTCCGCCACGGGCGCGGGCTCCACCGGCTTGGGGGCCTCCAACGGAGCCTCCTCGACCTTCACCGGCGCCTTCGGCGGCGGGGCCTCGGCCACGACGGGCGGAGGGGTCACCAGCTCCGCGGGCTTCATCGGCTCCGTGGGCGTGACGCCCGGGGGAGGCTCGAAGGCGCGCGTCGGAGCCGACAGCGTCTCGACGACGGCGAGCACCGCGCTCTTCGCATCGGCCGAGGACAGCTTGCCCTTCGTCAACTTCACGTCCTGCTCACCCAGCACGGCGCCGCTCGCGTCCAGCACGCGCACCGTCAGGCCCGACGGGCCGACCGAGCCGGTGACGGCCGCGTCCAGCTTCATCCTCGGCGCCACGGCGACCAGGCCCTGGTCCGTGAAGACGGCGGGGCCCTTCAGCCCGTCCTTCTTCGCCAGCGTCGCGTACTGCTTGAGCGACTGGATCTTCACCTGCTTCGAGCGGCGCAGGGCGGACTCGAGCTGTCCGCGCACCTTGCTACCGCGATCACCCTCCAGCGTCAGCACGACGAGGCGCTTGGGCTCTTCCTTGGGAGTCGCCCCCTTGGGCGCGGCCGCCTTCCGAGTCTTGACGGCCTTGGGCTTCGCCTTCGCCTTGGGCGCCACCACCTGGGCCGGGGCCGCGCGCTTCCTCTTGACGACCTGCGCCAACGCCTCCGGAGAGGCCAGCGCCACCGCCACGAAGAGCACCAGGCCCCAGCGAACCATCGCGTGTTGGGTGTTCATCATTCAGGAGTGGAAGGTTCACCCACCCCGCATGCGAAGTCCAGGCTTGCCCGGCTGTCCGGTCAGGCGTTGAGGTGCGCCGGGGCTCCCACCACCGTCTGGGCGGACACGGAGGACGGCTCCGAATCCATCCCCCGCTCCTCCGAGCGCTCCACCTCCGCGACGTACTGCGCGCGGCCGATGCCCAGGAAGTCGCGCCGGTAGATGCGCACCATCGCCATGAAGATGGAGGCGATGAGCGGCCCCACCAGCAGGCCCATCATCCCGAACACCGCCAGCCCGCCGAACATCGACAGGAAGACGAGCAGCGGGTGCAGCGCCATGCGCGAGCCGCACAACCGGGGACGGATGACGTTGTCGATGCTCCCCACGAGGAACGCCCCCCAGGCCAGCAAGAAGACGCCCTCGCTCACCTGACCCACCGCGATGAGCACCGCGCCGATGGGGCCCCACACCAGCGCCGTACCGCCCACCGGCACCAGCGCCACCAGCACCATGGCCGCGCCCCACACCCCCGCGTGCGGCACACCGGCGATGAGCAGGCCCACGAAGCCCACCGCGCCCTGGATGATGGCGGTGATGGTGTTGCCGTAGACAATCGCGTAGGCGACGTCGGTGAACTCGCGCGAGAAGGCCTCGAAGTAGCGACGGTCCAGCGGAATCAACCGCGTGACTTCCGCCACCAGCCGGCGACCATCCAGGAAGAAGTAGTACATGGCCACGGTCATCAGGAACATGTTGATGACCAGCTCCGTGCCCGCGCCCACCAGGTCTTTCAGCAGCGCCGCGCCGCCCGTCACCGCCGCCATCAGCGAGCGCTCCGTCTCCGCGCTCTCCAAATCCAGGCGGATGTAGCGGCTCAAGCCCCGGGGCAGACTGGACGCGAACTGGTGACGCAGGTCCACCCGCTCCAGCAGGTCCTGCGCCTGCCCCACGAACTGGAACACCTCGCGCGCCACCATCCACCCCACCAGCGCCAGCGGCGCGAGGATGAGGAAGAACACCGTGAGGGTGGACACCCCGGCGCAGAGGGGCTTGCGGCCCCGCAGCTTCTGGCACAGGTAGTCCTGGACCGGCATGAAGAGGACGACCAGGAAGCCGCCCAGCAACACGGGCATCAGGAACGGCAACAGAATCCTGGAGAAAAGAATCAGCGCGAGCGCAAACAGCGCCGCGAACACGTAGTTCGACCACCGCCGCGAATCAGCCACCGCCCCACCCC
>NZ_JABXEM010000405.1:0-7060 GCF_013372595.1 Myxococcus sp. AM011 | reverse complement strand
CCCCCGGGCTGCCCCATGCATGCCTGCATGTCGTTGCTGGGTGGAGCGTGGTCCACCAACATTGTCTGGCAGCTCTCCGGTGGCCCCCGGCGCTTCGGGGAGCTGCTCCACGACATCCCCGGCATCTCGCCCAAGGTGCTCACCACGCGGCTGCGCGAGCTGACGGGAAAGGGCGCGGTGACACGCGAGGTCCTCCCCACCTCGCCGCCCTCCGTGGAGTACGCCCTGTCCTCGCTCGGCCTGGAGCTGTTGCCGGTGATTGACTCCATCGTCCGGGTGGGGACCCGGCTGCGCGAGGTGGCACTGACCCCGCATCATCACGACAAACCCACACGCCGCTCCCGACGCCAGGCCTGACCTCCGAGGGGAGCGACACACCGGGCAGAAAAGGCGGAGACGGCCGCCTGCGCCTTGGGAAGGTCCCTCCTTGACGGCGGGGACTCCATCCCTGGCGTCACTGCTCGCGGCGCTGCTCCCTCTGAACCTCGGCCCTGAGGATGAGGTTCGACCTTCCTTCTTGGATGTAGTGGAGTCTCACCTGGAGCCCTGGCTTGAGCGGACCTCCATGTGACACGGTTTGATTGAATCCCGGAGTGATGACGTAGTCGCTGAATGAGAACGGGACGTCGCTCACGGTGAAGCGTTCAGAGCCGTGGCCTGTGTATGGCATTGGGACAAAATCAGCCACGACGCCTTCCGTGACGAGGGTGTTCCCCGAGGCCAGCGCGCCGCGCACCCGGAAATACCCGTTCAGGGTCGACGCGGTCACCAGGACCGTCCAAAAAAGCGAGAAGAAGAAGAATGTCCGGCCAAAGACGCGGGAGCTGGCCGTTCGGAAGAAGAATCGGGTCCAGGCTGGCAATCCTGGGGATCGCTGCTTCCACCAGAGGAGGGCCCCCAAGACAGTGAACGCGGTGCCCAGCGCGATTCCTTTGAATTGAATCGGAGAATGGGCCGCATCAAAGACGAGTTCGTAGCTCACCCGGGCGAGACTAGTCCTGAAGGACACGACTGAGGAGCCTCAGAGGTTGGAGGCCCCCCCGCGACACGGGTGTATCGCGTGAGACCCGAGACACCGGTGCTCAGAACCGGCCAGCCAGCCCGCCCAGGACATCCCCTCCCCTCTGGGTGACGATGGGCACCACCTGGAGGCCGGCTTCGTGGCGCTTGCGCCGTCGCTCGACGCGCTGGTGGTGGGAGACCTCGTAGCCGACGATTCCGCCGACCAGGGCCACGGAGGCGGTGAAGATCAACGAAGAGGTCGCGGAGAAGTTCCCCTCCCCCCAGTTCTTGCTGATGAGTGCTCCCGCGCCCCCTCCCGCCGCGACGCCCGCCAGGGTCCAGCCAAGCTGGCCTTCTCCATCCAGGAGGCTGCCTGCTCCGAGGATGCCGACCCCCATTCCAATCGGCATGCCCAGGAGGGTGATGGCGCGCCCGACCAGCGAGCCGGGAAACCTGCCTTGCGACTCGCAATTCTCCACTCCGCAATCGTCTCCATTGAGATTGAGGATGAAGAGGCCCGGCAGGGCACCCACGACCACGCCCAGGGCGCCTCCCACCCATTCAAGTGGGAGACGGGCCTCGGTGCCGGACTTCGGCTCCCGGAATGATGCTGACGGTTGGAGAGGCTCGACGCGCTCTGGCGTTTCCTCCACCGGCAGGAGCGGCGGTGCCTCTGCCGGGATGTAGCGGTCTGACCCGGTGTCGGGCGCCTGCGCCATGGCCATCCACGGGACGAGCAAGAGCACGGTCAACCAGTGCGTCCGAGTCATGTGTGGATTCTAGTTCCGGCGATTCCCGTCACCGGGTCAAGAGTGGGTCTCGGAGGTCCAAACTGTCTCCCCGACAGCGCGCGTCGCGCGTGGGTAGTCCGTATACCCCTCTGCTCCTGGCCCATGGAGCAGCTCCATCCGCGTCTGCGCCAGCGGCAGCCCCTCTTTCGCGCGCGTGGAGCGCACGGCTCCCGCGCCTTCAGCGTCGCAGCGTCGCGCACGTCATGCAGTAGCGCGCCTCGGGAATCGCGCGCAGGCGATGTCTCCCCATCGCCCCACCACACCGCTCACAGCGACCGAAATACCCTCCAGCGATTCGCTGGAGCGCCGCGTCGATGTCGAGCAACTCCTGCCGCTCCGCATCGGAGAGCAACGTGCCAGGCTCCGGGACACTCGGCGGGGTCCGGGTCCGTGACCTCAGGCGTTCGCCCCGCTGCAACAGGGCGTCTCGCGCCTCACGAGCCAGACTGTCCATGCTTCGCTCCCGCCACCCCACGCCGGGCGCATCCGTCGCTTCCATCGCGACCTTCCTTCCCAGAGGGAGAGTGAGGGCCGGGCATTTCAGAAAACATGCCACGTCACGCCAGAGCCTCCCGCCGTCCACCAGCCGCAAGGCTTGCGCGGCCCACAGGGACCTCCGCAGCCCTTGCGGAAGCGCGGCCCGCCCTGCTCCCCGCCGCTACTGCTCGAAGGGATAGATGACCTTCCAGTCCCTCTTCATGTCCGCGAGGAACCAGCCGCGTCGAGGCGCCTCGTCCAACCCTCGCGAGAGCTTTCCGCTGTGGGCGTTCCGGTCATACGCCCACTCCCGCTTCGCGTCGGTGTGGTGGACGAAGAGCCCGAACCGCGGCCCCTTGCCCGAGGTCGTCCATTCGAGCATCTCGAAGTCCCCATCCGAATTGCCGAACGCCGCGATGGGGCGTCGACCGATGACCTGTTGGATGCCCACCGGCTTGCCCGCCTTGTCGTCGAGCAGGTCCAGCTCCGGCAGCAACATGAGCGACGGTGTGCCGTCCCGGACCTCGTAGCGCAGCTTCGCCCGACTGCCGATGACCTGCTCGGGGGGAATGCCATACACACGCTCTGCCCAGGCGCGCATGAAGCCCACGTCCCCCCCTGACACGATGAATATCTTGAAGCCGCTGGCCCGCAACATCGCGAGCACCTCCAGCATCGGCTGGTAGACGAGCTCCGTGTAGAGCCGGTCGAACCTCGGGTGCGTCGCCATGGCGATCCACTGCGTCACCGTGGCATCGAACTGCTCCGTGGTGACGCCCGCGTGCGTGGCCGCGAACAACTCCATCAGCCCTCGCTCACCGCTCGCGGCCACGGCCTTGAGGTCTCCCTCCAGCACCCCCTGGAACGGCTGCTGGTGCTTCCACTCGGGATGCTGGGGCGCGAGCGCCTTCACGCGGTCGATGACGAAGGCCAGCTCCACCGGGACGGGCTGCTCGCTCCACAGCGTGCCGTCGTTGTCGAACGTGGCGATGCGCGCGTCGGCGGGCACGAAGTCGGGGCCTCCCTCGCGGGTGACGCGCTCCACGAAGTCCAGCAGCGCCGCCTTCGTCGGGCCGTCGTTCCATGAGGGCAGCGGGTCCTCGCTCCCGGCGATGAGCGCTGAACCGGAGCCCCCCTGCGCCAGGCTCGCCGGCTCGTGCGACGCATGGTGCGTGGACTTGCATCCCGCCGAGACGAAGAGCGCACACAACGTCACCACCAGCAGTGAGCGAGCGAAAGCCCCCCCATACCCGCGGCCCGACATTCCCCGCAGTGAAGCTCCGGCCATTTGCATCCCCCCGTGAGGCCATGCCTGACGCGCGGCCTCGCGCCGCAACCTGCGCATCCCTCCGTGAGAGTCCATCGTCCCATCGCTGGCTGGAAACACACGGTGCTTCGCGGGGCGGACCCCGGGCACTCGCCGCCACCCACCTTCCTCGACCGGCCACGAACAGTCAGCACCGTGGAGAATCATTTTCCAGCCAGGTGTTCCCCGCCCACGCGTCCCCTGGACACAAGGATGAGACCTGCTCGGCTGGCCCGTCTTCCAGGCGGGGGCACACCGCCGAGTCATCCTCCGGGACAAGCGTCAGGTCCGGTTCCGCACTGGGCACGTGGCTTGAACGAAGCCGCGCCCCATGCGACTGAAAAGACAGGGGTTGTTGTCATCACTTCTCGCTGGAGCAACTCCAACCCAGGAGTTCGCCACGAAGAAGACCTGTTCCAGAATCCTTCCGCTCGCCATGCTGCTGTGGGGTGTCGGCCTCTGCGCCTGCGGAGACAGCGCCCCGGAGCTTCGGCGCTACGAGCTGCGGCTCCAGGGAACCACGAGCCGCTTCTCCACCACCTACCTGAGCGCGAGCGCGGTGCAGGTGACCTTGGGAGGAGCGCCGCTGCGCACGGAGCTGCTCCCCTCCTCGCAGGAGATGGACGTGGCCAACCCCACCCATGCCCACCTGGTGGCCTGGTTCTGGCTCACGTCCGAGCAGGTGCGTGACGGCGTGCTCGAGGCCACCGTGATTCTGGATGACTTCGGCGCCTTCGAGGCCACCGACGGCTCCGCGGGCTTCGTCGATGCCCGCGAAGCCCCGCTGCGCCTGAAGCTCCAGGGCGACGCGCTGGAGCGCAATGGCCGGGCCGTCATCCACATCGACCTGGACAGGTCGCTCGGCGCCGAGCGGCAGGGGAGTCGTCCCCTGCTCCCTCATCTGCGGCTGGTGTACTGACGCCTCACCCCGTCGGCGGGTCGTAGGACCGGCCCCCGAAGGGAGGCGAGGCCATGATGTCCTTCGCGAGCCTGTCACTGAAGGCGCTGCCCTCGCGGGTGAACGCCTCCGCCTCGGCCTCGGTGAGCCGCACGCGCACCGCGGACATCGCGATACCGCCCACGACGACCTCGATAACCAACGTCCCGTCCTCCTCGCGCAGCACGCGGTAGAGGAGCGGACTCTGATGGACGACCTGCTCGCGGCTCATGGAACCTCCACCTCGTGCACGGAGGAAAGACGCGTCACGGAATCTCGGTCACCACGGCCTGGGCCACCGGCGCGTTGATGACCATGACCTCCGGCACGCCGCCGGACGTGTAGCCGCCGAACTTGAAGCAGTCCGTGTCCTGCTCGGTCTGGCACTTCCACACGCCCGGGTCCGCGTCCACCGGCAGGCGCACGCACGAGCCCGACGCGCGCAGGTTCAACGTCATCATCCGCAGCGGCCCCTCGAAGTTCTTCGCCGGCAGCCCCAGCGCCTGCCCCAGCACCGCGGGGTCATGCGTCGCGCCCGTCATCGACTTCTTCACCGCCTCCTGGATGACGGACGAGGGCGCCGCGAACAGATAACAGCCGCTGTCGTCGCAGCGACCAAAGTTCTTCGCGCCCGACTGCACCACGAAGGTCTGGTACGGGCCTTCCTTCATCAGCCACGACACCGAGCCCTCCGGGAAGTTCTTCGCCAGGTGCTGCTCGATGCTCCACGGCGCTGCGCGCTGGTCCGCCTCCTTGGAGACCTCCTGCTGCTTCGCATCACACGTCTCCGCGACGGGCGTCGTCGGCTCCGGCGTGACGGCGGGCGCCGCGTGCTTGCATCCCACCAGGAGCAGGGTGCTGACCAGCAGACCACGAATCATCCAGGACATGATGAACCTCGTTTCAAGGGTTGATGGGGCGCGCACACTAGTCCAGGAGAACCTGACTTCGACCACTCATTGCCGGAGAGTGAGCAATGGGCCACGAAGCGGCCCCGAGTCATACGTCACCGCGTGGCAAGGGGCGGCGTGGACCTTGTGCGTGGCAGGCGACGAGGCCGAAGACAGGCATCGACTTTTGGCGCGGGACGGGGCAAGCCAGGGAGTCATATGCGCTCGCAAACTCCCGGTCCCCCGCCCGAGCGGGGCTTGTTCTGCAACCGCACCCTCAACCTGCGCGCCATCAAGGCCGTGGGCTACGACATGGACTACACGCTCATCCACTACCGCGTGGAAGCGTGGGAACGCCGCGCCTACGAGCACATCCGTGACAGGCTCGTCGCGCAGGGCTGGCCCGTGGGTGACCTCCAGTTCGACCCGGCGCTCGCCATCCGGGGGCTCATCATCGACACGGAGAAGGGCAACCTGCTCAAGGCCAACCGCTTCGGCTTCGTGAAGAAGGCCCTGCACGGCACGCGCTCCATGGACTTCATCACCCAGCGCGACGAGTACTCCCACACCGTCATCGACCTGCACGAGCGCCGCTGGGTGTTCCTCAACACGCTCTTCTCGCTGTCGGAGGCGTGTCTGTACTCGCAGCTGGTGGACCGGCTGGACGCGGGCCAGTTGCCCGGGCCCATGGGCTACGCGGACCTCTACGAGCACGTGCGGAAGAACCTGGACGCCACGCACATGCAGGGGCAGTTGAAGGCGGAAATCATCGCCGACCCGGAGCGCTACGTCCTGGACGACCCGGAGACGCCGCTGGCGTTGCTGGACCAGAAGAACGCGGGCAAGAAGCTGCTGCTCATCACCAACAGCGAGTGGGCCTACACCGAGCCCATGATGCACTTCGCCTTCGACAAGCACCTGCCCGACGGCATGACGTGGCGGCAGCTGTTCGACGTGGTGATTGTGTCCGCGCGCAAGCCGGAGTTCTTCACCACCCGCTCCGCGCTCTTCGAGGTGGTGGAGACCCAAGGCGAGGCGCTGCTCCGTCCGCACTCCGCCGGCCCCTTCAAGTCCGGCACGCCGTACTTCGGCGGCAGCGCGCTGGAGCTGGAGCGCCACCTGGGCATGAGCGGCGACGAGATTCTCTACGTCGGCGACCACATGTTCGGCGACGTGCACGTGTCCAAGAGCGCGCTGCGCTGGCGCACGGCGCTCATCTTGCGCGAGCTGGAGGACGAGGTGCGCGCCATCGCCGCCTTCCGCCCCACCGAGGCGCGGCTGGGCGAGCGCATGGTGCTCAAGGAGAAGCTGGAGTGGGAGAGCTGCCAGCTGCGCCTGGAGCTGCAGCGGCGCCGCGCGAACTACGGGCCCCGGACGGATGCCCTCACGGAGTCGGAGCTGGTGGCCCGGCTGGGCGAGCTGCGCGAGTCCCTGGAGGGCCTGGACACGGAGCTGGGCCCCATGGCCCGCGCCGCCACCGAGCTGTCCAATCCCATCTGGGGCCTGCTCACCCGCGCGGGCAATGACAAGAGCCACCTGGCCCGCCAGGTGGAGCGGTACGCGGACATCTACACGTCGCGCGTGTCCAACTTCCTGTTCGCCACCCCCTTCGTCTACCTGCGCAGCCCCCGGGGCAGCCTGCCGCACGACCCCAGCC
>NZ_JABXEM010000404.1:0-7067 GCF_013372595.1 Myxococcus sp. AM011 | reverse complement strand
CGCTCGAGGCCGGCGGATTTGAGCCCTTGCGTGATGACGAGCCGCCACCGAAAGCCAGAAGGACAGCCAGGTTCCGCCGGTGAGTAACGGCCGTCCCACTTCGGCGAACTCGGACTCGGGGAGCATCAGCTTGAGCAGGTCGTAGAGCGGCACCTCGCTGACGACGTCCGCCGGACGCTCCGCGCCAGGCACCGGCTTGGGCGCCTCCACGGGAGTCGAGTCCGTCTTGATGGACATGATGCGCTTCTTGATGTCCTTCTCTTCGCCGAACAGCTCGATGGTGTTGCCGTACGACTTGGACATCTTCTTGCCGTCGATACCGGGCACCGTCTGGGTGGACTCCTGGATGCGGGCCGTGGGCAGCTTGAGGATGCCGGGCGTATGCCCGCGCTCCTTGCCGTCCGGGTCCGCCGGGTCATAGCCCTTCACGTACTCGGTGTTGAACTTCACGGCCCAGTCGCGGGCGAACTCGACGTGCTGAATCTGGTCCTTGCCCACGGGGACGGCGTCCGCGCTGTAGAGCAGGATATCCGCCGCCATCAGCACGGGGTAGGCGAAGAGGCCGAAGTCCGGGGAGATGCCCTTGGCGACCTTGTCCTTGTAGCTGTGGGCCCGCTCCAGGTGCGCGTGCGGCACCACGGTGCCGAGAATCCAGTTGAGCTCCAGCACCTCGCGCACGTCGCTCTGGCGGAAGAGCACGGCCTTCTTCGGGTCCAGCCCGAGCGCCAGGTACGAGACGGCGGCGTCTCGCGTGAGCTCCAGCGCGAGCTTCGGGTCCCTCACCGTGGTGAGCGCGTGCAGGTTGGCGATGAAGTAGTACGCCTCGCCCTCGTCCTGCATCTGCACGAACTGGCGGATGGCGCCGTAGTAGTTGCCGATGTGCAGCTTTCCGGAGGACTGCACGCCTGAGAGGGTCCGCATGTCTGGGTTCCGAATCGCGAGTCAAAAGGGTCAGATTCGAGTTCCGAATCTGACTTGTGAGCGCGGGTGGTCGCATACCCGCCGTGCCCCTGCAACCTTCCGTTCAGCCCTGCTGGCATCCGTTGCCTGCTGAATGCCCGCCGCGTCCCTGCCTGAAAAATTCCGACCCGCACGTAAATCCTGAGGGATTCCAAGGGCTTGCGGTTGAGCGGTGGTGGGTGGAGCGGTACCCTGATCGCCTCACCTGCGAGCAACCTCACCTCGGGAGGATGAACCGGCATGGAGTCATTCAAGGGAAGTCTCGCCAGCTATCGCCTGCAGATGGTGATGCCGCCGCTGTTCTCGGGTGCCGGAGTGGAGGGCACGCTGAGGGTGGAGCGCGGCGCCATCCAACGCTGTTTCCAGGTGAAGGACGGCTTCCTCGTCGGTGAGAGCTCGAATGACCCCCGGGAGCACCTGGCCCAGGTGCTGGTGAACCTGCGCATCCTGGACGCGCCCCGGGCCGCGGCGGCCTTCGAGGCGGCGGAAGGAGCGGGCACGCCGTACGGCACCTTCCTGGTGCAGCGCTGCTTCGTGGAGCTGCCGCGCCTCATCGAGGCGATGGAGCACAAGGCACGCGAGGCCCTCTTCGACTGCTACGGCTGGGAGTCGGGAGAGGTGGAGTTCACGCCGAAGCTGCCCCCCGCCTCCCGCGCCGTGGGACTGAAGCTCTCGCTGAACGGCCTCCACCGGGACGCGGTGACACGGCTGCGCGAGTGGACGATGTTCCGCGACGTCTTCCCGCACCTGGACGCCACGTTCAGGGTGTTCCGCGAGTTCGCCGTGGAGACGTTCTCCGAGGAGGAGGACAAGCTGCTGGAGCTGGCGGCGGGCGGCGCCACCCTGAGCGAGATGCTGGCCACGGCGAAGGAGGCCCCGCTGTTCGCGGCGCGGTGGATCCTCCACCTGTATCGCCGGGGCGCGCTGTCTCCCCGGATGGCCAAGGGTCCGAAGGTCGGCGAAGCCGCTGAGCTGGCCGAGCTCCTGACCCTGGTGAAGCGATTCCTGGAGACGGGGAAGTACGACCACGCGGTGGCGCTGGCCGCGCAGATTCTCGAGCGCGGCTCCGTGCCCGAGGCCCACGCGCTTTATCGCGAGGCGGAGGTGCGCCTGACGCTGGCCCTGAGCGACGAGCTGTTCGCGCTGGACGGCAGGCTCGTGTTCGAGCCCATCCCCCGCCCTACCCCATCGCAGCTCACGGCGGACGACCTCTACCTGTACTCGAAGCTGCGCGGCAGCCGGAGCATCCGCCAGGCCCTGCGCACCGCGGCCATGGGAGAGCTGGCGGCGTCGCGCTCGGTGCACCGGCTGATGGCGAGCGGGCTGATTCATGTCGCCCCCCTGCCAGAAGCCGAGTCGTCCACCGAAGCGAGGCGCACGAGCACGGACCCGTTCGGAATCCCCGTCGTCAACGTGGCCCCCTGAGCCGCGCCGATTCAACGTGAGGACGACGGAGTGCGCTCGCCGCGCTCCGCTTCCGGCCGGGGCAACCAGAGCAAGTCGAGCGCCAGGACCGCGGCCTCGAACGGCTCCACGCGAGCGATGATGTCCCCCGAATAGCGCTCTCCCGGCGCCCAGCCCCCGGAGCCATGGCGATACACCTCCAGCGAGCGTCGCGCGGGGTCGATGAGCCACACATGCCGCACGCCTTCACGGTGATAGACGGGCAGCTTGCGGAGCCGGTCTTTTGTCTCCGTCGAGGGAGACAGCACCTCACAGACCCAATCCGGCGCCTGCGTCAGCCAGGGCACATCATGCGGTGGCTCCGGGACACGCTCCCGACGCCAACCCGCCAGATCCGGGACGAGGACATCACGCCCGAAGTGCAGCTCCGGCTCATCCAGAAACCACCAGCCGCCCGGTCCACCCGGCCCCAGCTCGAAGGGCATCCCCAGCAGAATCCCGAGTCGTGATGCCACGTGCAGATGCCTCACCGCCGGACGCGGCGACGCATACAGCAAGTCCTCGACAATCTCCCCCACCCAACCGACCGGAAGCGCTTCGATGTCCTCGTACGTCGCCGGCTTCTTGCCCTTGTTCCGCCCCATACCCACCTCCTTCGATGGAACCTCCGAGGTCCTCTCCGCAACACCGCATCCTCAAGGGAGAATGACAGCGTCCACCTTGTGTCCCTTGCCGCCACGACGTGGCAGCCAGATCAGCCCCAGGTCGAGCGGCACCGCCTCGAAGGGCTCCTCGCGAATCACGGCGGGCCCCTCATGAAGGCCCACGCGCTCCCAGCCTCGGTTCCCACTCCGATAGCTTTCGAGGGAACACCGCAACGGGTCGATGAGCCACGCATGTCGCACGTCGCTTCGGTGGTACAGCGGCAGCTTGCGGACGCGGTCCGTGCTTCGCGTCGAAGGTGACAGCACCTCGCAAACCCAGTCGGGAGCCAGCGAGAGCCACGGAGTCTCCGGGTCCGGTGGCTCCGGAACCCGCTCGCGGCGCCAGGCCGCGAGGTCCGGCACCACGACGTTCTCCCCCAGATGAAGCTCCGGCTCGTTCAGCAACCACCAGCCTCCGGGACCACCCCGTGCCCAATCGAAGGGCTGCATGAGCAACGCCCCGAGCCGCGACGCCACATGCAGATGCGCCATCGCCGGGCGCGGCGACGCATACAACAACCCTTCGACAATCTCCCCCACCCACCCCACCGGAAGCGCTTCGATGTCCTCGTACGTCGCCGGCTTCTTGCCCTTGTTCCGCCCCACGCCCACCTCCGTCGATGGAACCTCAGAGGTCCCATCCGTAACACCCCACCTTCAAGGGTGTCCACCTGGTACGTAGGCAGTCTAGTGCCCGGTCTGACATGTCGAATCCACCCACCGCCAGACCCGGAACACGTGAATCTACGACGCCGACTTCCGCTTCTTCGGCTTGGGGACGAACACGTCACTGCGCGGATGGAACTCGTCGTAGACGGAGCGCAGGCGGGCGCTGTTGACGTGGGTGTAGATCTGCGTCGTGGCCAGGTCCGCGTGCCCGAGCATCTGCTGCACGGCCCTCAAGTCCGCCCCCCGCTCCACCAAGTGTGTAGCGAAGGAGTGCCGCAGCTTGTGGGGAGAAATGGGCTTGAGGATGCCCGCCTTCAGCGCATACCGCTTGATCAGCTTCCAGAACCCCTGCCTCGTGAAGCCCGACCCCCGAGGCGTCACGAACAGGGCCCGCGACTCGCGCCGACCGAGCATCGCCGGGCGGGAGTTGCCCAGGTACTCCTGAGTCTTCTCCACCGCCACGCGCCCCAACGGCACCACGCGCTCCTTGGCGCCCTTGCCCTTCGCCACCAGGTAGCCCGCGCTCAACTGCACGTCGTTGACGCCCAGCCCACACAGCTCGCTGACGCGCAGGCCCGTGGCGTAGAGCACCTCCAGCATCGCCTTGTCGCGCAGCCCCGCCGGCGTCCGCTCGTCCGGCGCGGCCAGCAACTGCTCCACCTCGTCCAACGTCAGGAACGACGGCAGCTTCTTCGCCGAGCGCGGCGTGTCCACGTCCTCCGTCGGGTCCTTGTCCGCCAGTCGCTCGGCGACCAGGAAGCGGTGGAAGCCCCGGAGCGCGGCCAGGTGCCTCGCCTGACTGCGCTTGCCCAGCCCGCCCCGGGACAGTGACGACAGGTGCGCCGTCACGTCCTCCTGACGGACGCGCGTCGCGTCCTCCACGCCCCGCGCGCGCAGGTCCTCGAAGTAGGAGGTCAGGTCCGCGGCATAGGCATCCACCGTCTTGCCGGACAGCCCACGCTCCGCGCGGATGAAGGCGATGAACGCGTCGAGCAATCCTTCCATGCCCCCAGGCTAGCGGAGCCCCGCCCGGAGGCAATCTGTCGACCCGCGCGCCACGCCCCCGGACTCAGGGACGCGGCCCACCCGCGCCCTCCGTGGAGGCCTGCTCCAGCGCCTGCACCACCCACGGCCAGCCCACCAGGATGTTCCCCGGCGAGCGCAGGCACGCATCCGCCACCGCGAGCACCTCCGCGGGCCGCGAGCGCACCGCCAGCGCCAGGTGCCGGCCCAGGAACGGGTGTGGCAGATAGCTCAGGTTGTGGTGGCGCACAGGCACCCACTGCAGCGTCGGGCGCCCCGTCCATCGCTCCACCGCATACGCCGCCGCCGACGCCAGCACCTCCAGCGCATACAGCGGCAGCCTGAACGCACTCACCAGGAAGGCCACCAGCGCCGCCGCCGCCACCGCGCCCGCGAAGGACACATTGGCCTGACGGCTCCACACCACCATGGGCACCACGCTGGTGATGATGGCCGCCGTCTGCACCCGCCACACGGAAGGACCTCTCCCGCCGGAGATGCTCGCGATGCTCCCCACCGACAGCCCGGACACCATGCCCAGACACACCCCCACGGCGACTCCCGCTCCACCGCCGAGCACCGGCCCGAAGGCCCCCGCCGCGGTGGCATGCAAACCCACCAGCATGGACAGACTGGCCAGCGAGCCCAGCATCACCCCGGCCGCCAGTCCTGACACCTGTGCGAGCGCCAGCCCCGCGGCCGAACAACACAACGCGGACACCGCCCAGCCGCCGCGAAGTGGAATGCCCGCGCAGTAGAGCCCCAATCCCAACAGCCCCGTCACCAGGGGCGAACCCACCACCAGCAAGAGCAACATCCGCCGGACATAGAGCCCCGCGGCGCGTCCACCCTCACCCTGCTCCCGCCACAACTGGCCGATGCGCCCCCCTGGCGCGAGGATTCCCGCCGCCCGGAGCCTGTAGTGCAGGTCCACCGGGCGAAACAACAGCAGCAATAGCAACCTGACTGGCGATGGGACGTGCTGTGGCATGTCCGTTCGCACTGGCTCCGCGGCCCCTGATTCCACGGTGGCCCCCCTCTTCTTGTTCGAGTTTCAGTCCTCCAGCCTACCCTTGCCCTGCCGGAGGATTTCAAGCGTATCGCCAATGAGTGAAACCACTGTCGACGGTTCGTTCAACGTCACACCCCCGTCAAGGATGAGCTCCAGCCCATGGCCGAACTCCTCCTTTATCTCCCGCGCGTCCGTGAGCGGCTCACCCTGGGTGTTGCTCACCGACGTCGTCACGAGAGGACGCCCCAGCGCGCGAGCCAGCTCGCGGGCCAGGGGGGCATCCGGGACCCGGATACCCACCTGCTTCTGCCGGGTCATCATCAAATCAGGCACCAATCGCGTCGCCTCGAGGATGAAGGTAAACGCGCCAGGGGTGAGACCCTTCATTGTTCGGTACGCGAAATTGCTGACGTGAGCGTAGCGAGCGACGTCCGACAGGTCCGGACACAGGAAGGACAGGGGCTTCTTCTTGTCGCGGCCCTTGAGCTGGTAGAGCCGTTCGATGGCCCGCTTCGAGCCCAAATCACAGCCCATGCCGTAGTACGTGTCCGTCGGATAGGCGATGAGCCCGCCGCGCTCGAGCACCTCCACGGCGCGCTGGATGTGGCGCGGGGAGGGGTGCTCCATGTCCACCTCGAGGATGGGTGCGGCCATGATGTCTTTCTTGCCTCCTGCGAGGGGAGGCAGCCTACGCGGTTCCCGGCGCCTCGTCCGTCCTGACTTCGCCACTGGCCGTCAGTGCACGTCTGGTCAGCACCGGACCCACCAGCTCGTGCGCGGTGATCATCGCCACGATGAGCACCTCCACCTGGGGGCCGAACGAGGGGAACGTCCTCGACACCAGCGCCGCCAGGCCAAACGTCACCCCCGCCTGGGAGATGAGTCCCATCCACAGGTGGCTCTTCAAACGCGGGTCGTCCGCGGGGGCGAAGCGTCGGCAGGAGAACCAGATGGCCCCTCCCCGCAGCACCACCAGCAGCAGCGCCGCCGGCCCCACCGTCACCAGCGCGTCCAGCTTCAACCCCGCGCCCGCCGCCGCGAAGAACAGCGCGAACACCGGCAGGCCCGCCCGCTGGATCGCGTGGTGGATGCGCTCGCCCTCGCGCTCGTCCAGGTTGGCGATGAGCGCCCCGGCCGCCAGCGACACCAGCAGCGGGGACAGGTGCAGGCGCGTGCCCCCTTCCGCCGCCGCGAAGGACAGTCCCACCAGGAACAGCGGCAGCTCCTGCTTCACGCCCCGCATGTAGACGAGCATCGCCACCGCGAGCAGGCCGCCCACCGCCACCGAACCGAAC
>NZ_JABXEM010000403.1:0-7087 GCF_013372595.1 Myxococcus sp. AM011 | reverse complement strand
GATTCCCACCCCGCCGGTCATCTCCGTCCCCACGCTGCCCGGCACCGGCACGCCGAACGTCGGCGTGGTGAACGATGACAACGGCCCCAACAACCCGCTGTCCGACAGCGGTCCGCAGGGATGTGGCGCGTCGGCCACGGGTGGAGCGCCGTTCGTCGCCGCCACCGCGCTGCTGGCCATGGCCGGGCTCTTGAGCCGTCGTCGCAAGCCCGCGGAAGTCCGCGCCCGTCGGCGCTGAGCTGAACCGACGGCCCTCGCCACTGCCTGGAAAACGAAAGCGGGTCCGTTCCTCGGGGAGCGGACCCGCTTCTTGTTTCCGGCGCGTGGGAGACAGCCTCAGTGCGCGCCTTCCACCTTCACGCCGGGGTTGGCGCGCTGGAGGAGGAACACCAGCACCAGCGAGCACGCGAAGATGGCGGTGAGCACGGTGAAGTTGGCGTTGAAGGCCCGCACCAGCGCCTGCATGTTGATGCGCTGGCTGAACAGGCCGTAGGCGGCGGACAGCGGGTCCGTCACCCGCGAGGCCACCGTGGCCTTGAGCGCGGCGAGCTGCTCCTGCGTCACCTGGCTGTACGGGTCCACGTGCGACGTGAGCGCCGTGGTGTTCACCTTCGTCAGCCGGTTGAGCGCGCTGCTCATCCACGCGGTGCCGATGGAGCCCCCCAGTTCGCGCGTCAGGTTGAAAAGCCCCGCCGCGTTGCCGCGCTGGTCCGGCCGCAGGTTGCTGAGCGCCATCACCGACAGCGGCACGAAGATGAAGCCCATGGAGCAGGCGCGGATGAAGACGGGCGTAATCAGCGTCGCCTCGTCCGCCGTGCTGCTCAAGTGGCCGTTGGTCCACAGCGACAGGCACATGCCAATGATTCCCAGGCCCACCAGCCACCGCCCGTCCAGCTTGCCGCCGAACTTGCCGATGAGCGGCATCAACAGCACCTGGATGAAGCTGCCCTTGAGGAACACCAGGCCGATGTCGAGCGCCGAGTAGTGCATCACCGTGCCGCAGAAGAGGCTGAAGAGGAACGAGCCTCCGAACAGCGCGGTGCCGACGAGGAAGTTCACCCCCGTGGCCGCCGCATAGGAACGGTTGGCGAACACCCGCAAATCCACCACCGGCTCGGGTGTCTCCAACTGGTGGACGACGAAGGTGATGAGCGCCACGCCCGCCACCACGGCGAGCACGGTGATTTTCATGCTGTCGAACCAGTCCTCGCGCGTGCCCTCCTCCAGCACGAACTGGAGCGCCGCCATGCCCACCGCGAGCAGGGCGATTCCCCAGCGGTCCACGCGGGCCGTGGAGGGCTGGAAGTCCTCCTGCTTGATGTGACGCCACGCCATGAACGCGGCGAACAGGCCCACCGGCAGGTTGATGAGGAATATCCAGTGCCAGCTCGCCACGTCGATGAGCAGGCCGCCCACCGTGGGCCCCAGGAGCGGCCCCGTCACCGCGCCCAGGCCGAAGAGCGCGCCGGCCATGCCGTGCTCCTTCTGCGGATAGCGCGCGAAGAGGATGGCCTGCGACGTGGGGATGATGGCGCCGCCGCCCATGCCCTGGAGGATGCGGAACACCACCAGCGAAGGCAGGTTCCACGCCAGGCCACACAGCACGCTGGCCGCGGTGAAGATGAGGATGGACGCGGTGAAGTAGCGCCGGAAACCGAAGCGCCGCTGGAGCCAGCCCGTCATCGGGATGACCACCACGTTCGCCATCATGTAGCCGGTGGACACCCAGGCAATCTGGTCCAACGGCGTGCCAAAGCTCGCGCGGATGTCGCTGAGCGCGACGTTGACGATGGAGATGTCCAGCACGGACATCAGCGCCGCGGCCATGGCGGCGATGGTGATACCGGTTTTTGAACCGGTGATGACGTCGCCCTTCACGACTAGTTGCTCCTCGTGTCGACGGTGACGACGGCGCTCATGCCCGGCTTGAGGGCCACCTTCGACTCACCGTCGAAGCGGATGAGCACGGGGATGCGCTGCACCACCTTCACGAAGTTGCCGGACGCGTTGTCCGGAGGCAGCAGCGCGAAGCGCGCGCCGCTGGCGCCGGCCAGGCTGTCCACGTGGCCCTTGAAGGCGTGGCTGCCAAACGCATCCACCTCCACCTCCACCGGCTGACCCGCCTTCATCTCGCCGACCTGGTCCTCCTTGAAGTTGGCCACCACCCACACGTCGTCCTGCGGCACCACCGCCATCAGCGGACGCTCCGGGCCCACCATCTGCCCCACCTCCACCGTGCGGCGACTCACCACGCCGTCCACCGGCGCGCGGACGTGCGTATAGGAGACGGCCAGCTCCGCCAGGTGCAGCGCCGCCTGGGCCTGCTTGAGCTTCGCGTCGGACAGCTTCACCGCCGCCTGCGCCGCCTGCACCTGCACCGGCCCCGTCTCCGCGGCGGCGAGCTTGCCCTGCGCCGTCTCCAGGCCACCGGAGGAGCCCTGCACCCCCGCCTGCGTGGAGGTCAGCCGCGCGCGCGACACGTCCAGCAACGCCTTCGCCTGGTCATACGCGGACTGCCGCGCCTCCAGGTCCGCCTGCGTCACCGCGCCCTGCTCCTTCAGCGTCTTCACGCGCGTCATGTCCGCGTCCGCCAGCTTGAAGCGGGCCTCGGCCGCCGCCACGTCCGCGTGCGCCTGGTCCAGCGCCGCCTTGGACGAGCTGATGCCGCTGTTGGCCTGCGTCACGCCGCCGCGCGCCTGTCGCAGGTTCGCCCCGGCATTGGCCTCCGTGAGCGAGAGCTGCGACTGCGCGTTGGACGCCTGTGCCTCCGCGCTCAGCACGTCCGCGCGGGCCACTTCCAGCTTCGCGTCCAGGTCCGTGGAGTCCAGCTCGACGAGCACGTCGCCCGCCTTCACCGCCTGGTTGTCGCGCACCAGCACCTTGGCCACCATGCCGGACACGCGCGGCGACACGTTGGCGATGCGGCCCTCCACCTGCGCGTCGTCCGTGGACTCGTGGCCACGCGTCAGCGCCCAGCGCGCACCGCCGCCCACCAGCGCCAGCGCGACGAGGGCGGGCAACACCTTCTTCGCTCGCGAGCGCGGCGCGGCGGGCTCCCTCGCGACAGAGGGGAGGTTCTTCGGAACATCGTTGTCCTGCACATCCAAGGAAGGGGAAGCAGTGCTCATGGTGGTTCTCAAAGGTTCAGCGAGTCGATGATTTGGGGGCTAACCATCTGGATGCGGCGGGTCATCCGCCGGGTCCGGCAGAGGGGAATCAGGAGGGCAAGGGGTGGCTCACGGCTCGCGGAAGGCGAGGAGACCGGTGGAGACCTTGGCCAGCAGCTCGCGCAGGGTGTCGCGCTCCTGCTCGCTCAACGGGGACATGAGCGCGGCCACGCGACGGTAGTGCTCGGGGAGCATCCCTTCGAGCAGTTGCCGGGCCTTCGGCGTGAGGTGCACGGTGTACATGCGGCGGTCTTCCGGGTGGTCCTCCCGGGAGATGAGGCCGTCCTTCTCCAGCGTGTCGAGCAGGCCCGTCATGGTGGCGCGGCTCACGCACGAACTCTCCGCCAGCTCCGCCGGAATGAGTCCTCGGCCGCCCTCCGTCTCGCTGGTGGAGTACAGCCGGACGAGCACGGTGAAGCGCCCCTTCGACAGCCCGTGTCGCGCCAGGCTGGCGTCGTAGGCGTCCGACAAGTCGTTCGACAGGCGCAAGAGGGTGATGCACGTCTCCAGGCCGCTCGAGTCGAGCTGCGGGAAGCGCTTCGCCAGTCGCTGCAGCCGCTCGAAGCGGGTGATGGGGGGAGGACTCACGCTCATCTCGATGCTCGGCGAAAGGATGCCGCCCCAATTAGTAAGGCCCCTAACTAGTGCACGCAATAGAAATCCACGAGGGGGCTCCAGAAGGAGACGGGCAGGGCTGCTCGCCTGCCCGGGAGTGAAGCCAGGTCCCCAAGGGGCGCGCGCACCGTTATGAAGGGGGCGTGCTCGACGTGAAGGACCCCACCGTCCAGGAGGCGCTGCGCCGTGCTTCCGAGGAGGCCGGGCTGCCGGACTACCTACTCAGCTGCGTGTATCCCCTGCTCAGGGACCCGGAGGGGGACTGGTCTCCTTGCTGTGGAGGAGGCTGTCAGCCGTGCTCGGCCACGCTGGCGGATGTGGCGGTGCGGACGCTGGAGCTGCTGGGGACGCCCCGGCGCTCGCCCGTGCCGGTGTGAGCGCGAAGCTGGCGTAGGCTCAACGGCCCCATGAATCCCCTCGTCCATGCGGAGTGCTCCTGGCTGGCGGCGCAAAGCCTGCGTGAGCGGAGAGACCGCATCCTCGTCACCTGCGCGGGCCTGGCGCCGGACCTGGACGGGCTCACGCTGCTCGGGGGTGAGGAGCTGTACGTGCGCTATCACCATGTGCTGTTCCATGGCTTCGTGGGCGCGCTCGTCACCGCTGGGGTGTGCATGGCGCTGGGACGACAGCGGCTGCGCGTGGGGCTGCTGGCGCTGGGGACCTTCCACCTGCACCTGCTCTGCGACCTCGCGGGCAGCGGGCCGGGGTGGCCCATCCACTACTACTGGCCCATCAGCTTCCGGGAGTGGTTCTGGCAGGGGCAGTGGAACCTGTCCTCGTGGCAGAACGCCGTCATCGGCCTCTTCACCACGCTGGCGTGCTTCGCGTGCGCGCTTCGCTGGCGGAGGACCTTCGTGGAGCTGTTGTCCCCGCGCTGGGACGCGGAGGTGACGAAGACCTTGCGGCGGCGCTTCCTCGGGGAGCGCGAGGCGCCGACACCCGACGGCGTCGAGCGCTGAGCACGAGCGGGCCGGCCCTCACGGCTGTCGGCAGTCGCGCCGCAGGGTCTCCACCTGGTCTTGTGGCATGGCTCGCACGGTGGCGGGCGCGAGTTCCTTGAAGCGCTCGCACCTCTCCTTCGAGTCGGACTCCTGCTCCAGATGCTGGGTGGCCACCTGAGCGGCCTGCGCGGGCTCGCCCTTGTCCTGGTAGAGGCGCTCCAGCATGACGTGCGCGCCTTCCACCTTCGGGTTCTCCGCTATCTGTCGCTTCGCGGCGACAATCGCCTCGTCGACCCGACCCTGGCGCTCCAGGTCCGTCGCCTGCTGGAGTGACGCCGTCTCCGTGCAGTAGGGGAGCAGCGCCTTCACCTGCTTCGACAGCTCCGCCTGCTGCTCGTACAGCTTCGGGTCCGCGGCCCGCCAGACCTCGCAGCGCGTGGCGCGACGCTCGCCCTGCATCAGCGTCGACACGCGCTCGGTGACCTGCGTCGCGTCCTTGGGGCGCCCCACGTCCTCCAGCCGCTTCGCGAAGTCCAGGTGCGCCAGCGCATCGCTCGAGTCGCGATACGGGCTCACCTCCAGGTGCCTCTGGTAGCTGCGCACCGCCGCGTCCACCTCGCCCACCGCCAGCTCCGTGCGCGCCAGCTCCCGGTTCGCCTGCGGGTGGGACGGGTTCAGCTCCACCGTGCGGCGCAGCAGCGGAAGGCGCCCCGCTTCGTCCTTCTGTCGCAGGCTCAGCTCCCAGTACGGCCTCGCGTCCTTCGACCCCAACTCCACCTGTCGCTGGTAGATGTCCAACGCGCGCTGCCGCAAGTCGCCTTGAGTTCGCGCCTGCGGTGACTCGCGAAACGACGTGTTCCAGTACGCCTGAGCCAGCGCGAGCTGCACGTCCTGCTGGTCCGGATTCTCCGCCGCGGCCGCCTGGAGCAGAGCGATGGCCTTCGCGCAGCCCGCCTTGTCGAAGCCGTCCGAGGGGCAATTTCTCTGCGCCAGCCGGATGCCCTCCTTCGCCGTGGGCGACAGCGTGGAGGGGGTCGCCACGGAGGGCTTGGCCGCCGCCGAGGGCGGTGGGGATGGCGGAGTCTGGGCCAGCACGGGCGAGAGCAGCCCCCACCCCGCGACGAGTAGAACCTTCGCGCTCATCTGTCCTCCTGGCTCAACGCTGGATGTGGACGTGGTCCGCCGCCGGGTCATTGCAGTCGAGGAACGTCACCGGCCCGTTCTCCGTGAAGCTGTCTTCCTCGCCCACCACCCGGATGCCCGCCAGCTCCACCAGGCACATGAGCTGCCGCGTGTCCCGGCCGGGCACCACCATGGAGCGCGGGGCGATGTCGAGCGCGCGTCCCCGGGTGTGCCGGCTGTTGATGGAGCCCGAGCCGATGAACCGGTTGCGCTGCGGGTTGCGGAACGCGCTGGTGATGAAGGGCTCCACGCTCACCGTCGTGGAGCGGTTGTTCGCCGTCGTGTCGGCCCGGCGATTCGGTCCGGCGAGGATGGAGCCCGCGCACAGGCCGCCCACCCGGGCCCCCGAGCACACGTCGTCTCCACTGGGATTCGTGTCCCCCAGCGGCCCGAGCATCAGCACCGACGGCCCCGGCGACACCACCACCGTCGCGGGGCTCCGCGTCAGGGTGCCCACCGGCACCACCTGCACGTCATCCTTGAGGAGCTTGTTCAGCTCGGCGTCCACCTCCTGGAGCAGCTTGTCCAGGTCGCCCGGCGTCTCCTCGGCGATGAGCGTGTAGTTGCCCCGGTTGAGCGTCGGGTTCCCCGCCACGCGGACGTTGGCCAGCGTCGGCTGGAAGTCCGTATCGTAATCCACATACTCCTGTCTCAGGGTGTCCGTCTCGTCCTGGCGGAGGAACGAGGACGGCGGCAGCTTCACCTCCAGCCTCCGGCCATCGTCCAGGTCCAGCACGCCCAGCACCTCGTACTCGAGCGGAGGGTTGGAGTCCCGGCTGCCGGCCACCGACTGCGAGGACTTGCCATGGAACGTCAGCTCCGCGCCCGTCGCCGTGGCGGGCTCGGCCGGGCCGGTGCGCGTGCCCACCGCGGTCACCGTCCACTGGATGCGGTCCACCAGCCCCGCCTCGCCTCCCGTGACGCGCGCGCGGACCACCATTTCCTCGCTCGTCACGAACGACGTGCGCGTCGGCGTGCCCTCGCGACGCGTGAAGGCCTCGATGATGGCCAGCGACACCCGCTCTCCCCCGCTCTGCGTGGTGACTTCCACCAGGGGCGGAGGCTCTCCGCTGCCTCCCGTGCCCGTCGGGTCCGTCTCGCTCCCGCACTTGCAGCTCGCGACGAGCGCCAACAGCGCCAGCCACCCCCACCGTGCCTTCCTCTTCACGAGCGCCTCCCCCC
>NZ_JABXEM010000402.1:0-7118 GCF_013372595.1 Myxococcus sp. AM011 | reverse complement strand
GGGGTGACGCTGGAGCTGGCCGGGCGGGTCGTGGTGTTGCTGCACCTCGTGGCGCTGGAGGAGGAGCGCTCCGCGGACACTCTGGGCATGGTGGGGCAGAGCACGGCGCTGGGGCGGCTGCGCACCCGCGTCCGCCAGGTGGCGGACCTGGACGTGCCCGTGCTCATCCGGGGCGAGACGGGCTCGGGCAAGGAGCTCATCGCGCGCGCGCTCCACCAGCGTGGCAATCGGAGCAAGGGGCCCTTCGTCAGCGTCAACCTGGGCACGCTGTCCCGAGAGCTGGCCGCGGCGGAGCTGTTTGGCGCGCAGCGGGGCGCCTACACCGGCGCCTCCCAGAGCCGCGAGGGCTTCTTCCGCGCCGCGCACGGCGGCACGTTGTTCCTGGACGAGGTGGGAGAGGCGCCCGCCGAGGTGCAGGTGGCGCTCCTGCGCGTGCTGGAGACGGGGGAGATGTACCCGGTGGGCGCGCACACCCCCGTCGTCACGGACGTGCGGCTGGTGGCGGCGACGGACGCGCCCCTGGAGGACCTGATTGAGCAGGGCCGCTTTCGCGCACCCCTGTTGCATCGGCTCTCCGGCTACTCCATCCACCTGCCTCCATTGCGGGAGCGGCGGGAGGATATCTCCCTGCTCTTCCACCACTTCGCGCGGCTGGAGTTGGAGGGGCTGGGAGAGGGCTGGCGCCTGGAGCCCCAGGACCCCTATGCGGAGCCCTGGCTGCCGGCGGCCCTGGCGTCGCGGCTGCTGCGGCATGACTGGCCCGGCAACGTCCGGCAACTGCGCAACGTGGCCCGCCAGCTTGTCATCAGTGGCCGGGGGCAGCCCCGACTCCAGGTGGACGCGGCGCTGGAGGCGGAGCTGGGGCCGACGTCCCCGGGCGACGAGGATGGGGCGCCCGTGCTGGTGACGCGGCGCAAACCGTCGGAGGTGACGGAGCGGGAGCTGCTGGATGCGCTGCGTGAGTGCTCGTGGGACTTGAAGGGCACGGCGGAGAAGCTCGGCATCACCCGGGCGTCGCTCTACAACCTGGTGGACCGCAGCCCCCACCTCCGCACGGTGAAGGACCTGAGCGCGGAGGACATCACCCGCTCTTTCAAGGCCTGTGGCGGAGACCTGGACGCCATGGTGCGCCAACTGGAGGTGTCCCGCCGCGCGCTCCAGCGGCGCGTCAGGGAGCTGGGGCTCGAGCCCCCCACGTCGTGAAGTCGTGGGTCGTGGCAAGCTTCACACACCGCCATCTCCAGGCCGGGCCCCCGCGGCCGGGCGACGTGGCGGGGAGGTGTGCACCATGCAAGGGCATTGGAAGCGTTGGCCAGGCATCGTCATGTTGTCGTTGGGGTGGGGCTGCGCTCCGGACGCATCCGGAGTCGACGAGGCGTCCGAGCCGGGCGTTCAATCCCTGGCGGAATACGACGGCACCGCCTGCCCCAAGCTCGTGGAGGCTCCCTGTCCCGCGCAGGGCGCGTATTGCCCCCCGTTGGACCACAACAAGCTGTGTGTCATCACCCTCTCCAGGGGACCCCTGCCCGTGTCGCCCGCGAGGAGCTGTCTGCGGCGCAAGCAACCGGTCAAGTTCCAGCTCGCCCCCGGCGTCAACGCGGCCACGCTCAAGTTCTTCGGGCCCGATGCCGACGCCCTCTTCGTGGACTACGACAAGATGGACATCGCGCTGACGGCGGCGGGGCGCGACTCGAAGTGGTGTGGAACGATTCGCCCCAAGGTCTTCCTGGGGGGCCACTATTTCGCCGTCAGTACCGATACGGGCGCGGGCCAGCCAGGGGAGCTGGAAGTGGTCAGGGACCCGGGCGAGGAGGACTGACACCGAGGGCCCTCACGGTGACGTCGGGCGCTCCTTCGATGTCTGCGTGAGCAGGGGGCCCCAGGTTCGCGCGAGCAGGGGACGGGCGGTGAGCGCTTTCGCCAGCGCTTCGCGCGCCCGCGCCTGCTGGCCGGGATGCGCCTCCGGGGAGGCCCGGGCCTGGGTGAGCTCCAGCGCCGCGTGTAGCGCGCGCGCCTCCTGGTCCTCGGGGCGTGCCTTCAACACGGTGCCCACTTCCGACAGGCCGCGCTCCAGCACGTCACGCGCGTCCTGTCCGGCGCGCCGACGGGCCAGGGCCCAATCGAGGTGGAGTCGCGCCAGCGCGCGGCGGTCATCGCGCGGTCGGGAGCTGACGGTGAGCGCGGCCAGGTGGGCCTGCCCGGCGCGGAGGAAGGCGGCCTCCCAATCCTTCGTTGTCAGGACGCTCCAGGCGGCGCCGAGGGCGCGGGCCTCCGCGGCGTAGCGCAGCGCCTCCTCGTCGCGGGGGTTGCGCCGCAGGGCCTCGCCCAGGGCCTGCTCGGCGGCGTCCAGCTCCGGCTTCGCGTCCGCGCCTCGTTCCAGCGCGAAGGCGGCGAGCACCCGGTGGGCCTGTCCCAGGTTGGCCCAGGCTGTCGACAGGTCCGGCTGGAGCGCGAGCGCCGCACGGGCCTCGCGCCGCGCCGCGCGCGCGTCGTCTCGCGGGTCTTCTCCCCGGGCCAGTCGCAGGGCCGCGCGGGTGACGTGGGCTTCCGACAGGTTGCTGGGCGGCAGGCCCTGCTTCGGGGCGAGGGCCACGGCGCGGGTGAAGGACGCGCGGGCCTCGTCCAGGGCGGGGAAGGGGTCCTCGCCGCGCAGCCACGCGTCCCGCGCGCGCTCCATGTGCACCAGCCCCACGCCGCCATGGAGCTGCGGCACTTCCGCGTTGAGGGCCAGGGCGCTCCTGTACGAAGCGAGCGCGATGTCCAACGACGGGCGCGCATCACCTCCACCATCGCGCAGCCGCGCGGCGCGCAGCGCATGGACCTGGGCCTCGTAGAAGTGGCTGACGAGGTTGCGGGGGTTGAGCGTGCGCGCCTTCTCCAGGGCCTCCCGCGCGCGCTCCAGGTCCGCGTCCGCGTCCGGGTTGCGAGGATGGGACGCGCGCTTGAACCAGGCGCTGCCCAGGTTGATCCACGCGTCCGGCAGGGCCTCGTCGATGCGGATGGCGGTGAGGTACGCGTCGATGGCGCGCGCTCGGTTGCCGAGCGAGTCCTCGCCCACGGCGTCCTCGTGGTCCGCCCACACCTTGAAGATGAGGCCCAGGTTGGAGTGGTAGTCGTAGCCGCGCTCCTCGGGCGCCACGCCGTCGAAGGCTTCGATGGCCTGTCGCAGCATCGGCCGAGGGTCCTCGCTGCGCGCCTGCTGAATCCGCGCGCCCTGCCAGAGCACGAGCCCCAGCGCGTGGCGGACGTCGCTGCTGGTGGGGGCGACCTCTGCCGCGGCCCGGGCCGCCTTCAGCGCCTCCTCCAGCGCCGCCGCCGCGTCGCCGCCCTGTCGGCTCCGGAACTCGGCGAGCCTGCGGTGCAGGTGGGCCTTCTTCACCAGCGATGGCACGTGGTGGGGCGACGCGGTGAGCGCGCGCGCCAGCGCCTCCAGCGCCCGTTCGAGGTGCGGCGTCACGTCCCCCTGGCCATACAGGCCCATGCGCAGGGCCAGCTGCTCGACGCTGGCCAGGGCCAGGTGTGCCTCGGGCAGGCTCTCCGCGAGGGCGGCCGCGCGGGCGTGGGCCTTCCTCGCCGCGTCCAGGTCCTCCTGTGCGCGCTCGCGCCGTCCCGCGTCCGAGTGACTGGTGGCGCGGGCCACCAGCACGTCACCTCGCAGCAGGGGAGCCTCGAAGAACCACGGCAGCCGGTCCCCCAGCGCATCCAGTCGCTCCAGTGCGTCCTCGTACCGCTCCTCGTGGTAGGCGAGCAGGGCCGAGACGTACTCGGCGGGAGGCAGGTCGGCGCCGCTGCCCTGCCGCAGCCATGCGAGCGCGGGCTCCCGGTAGAGCGTCACCAGCTCCTGCCGCCGCGCCTGTCGCTCCTTGGCGGGCAGGTGCTCGGAGGCGCGCAGCCGCTCCTGGTAGAGCTGCCCCAACGCGAGCGCCAGCGCGCACGCGACGCGCGGGGTGCGGGTGCCGTGGTTCCACGCGGCCTCCAGATGTCCCCGCGCGCGCGCCGGCTCTCCCAGCGCGAGCCAGCCCCGGCCCAGCGCTTCATTCCCCGGTCCGAGCGCGTGCTCTCCGCCGCCGCGCATCTCCCCGGAGATGTCCGCCAGCCGCGTCTCCAGCACCCGCCGCTCCTGGCGGGTGTCGTGCAACCGCGCCAGCGCGGTGTAGCGCGCGCGGGATTCCACGTGCTCGGCCAGTTCGGAGAAGCGGCGCGCCAGATGCTCTCGCGTGTCGGCTTCGCGCCGGGCCAGCACCGCCTGCGCTCCAGCCAGCAGCACCAGCAGGCCGGCCACCGCCGCGAGCAGCAGCTTGCGCCAGTGCCTGCGCGTCAGCCGCGACAGCCGATAGGCCGTGCCCACCGCGCGCGCGAGGACCGGCTCCCCGTCGAGGAAGCGCTGCAGGTCCTCCGCGAGCGCGCGCGCCGAGTCGTAGCGGGCCGCGCGCTCCTTCTCCAGACACTTGAGGACGATGGCCTCCAGGTCCGCGGGGATTTCCGGCGCCAGCTCGCGCGGGGGCTTGGGGTCCTCGACGGGGATGCGGCTGAGCACCTCCAGCGCGTTGCCACCGGGGATGGGCGGCTGGCCCACCAACAGGGCGTAGAGCGTGGCGCCCAGCGCGTAGACGTCCGCACGCCGGTCCAACCGGTTCACCTCGCCGCGCGCCTGCTCGGGCGCCATGTAGTGCGGCGTGCCGAGGATGGAGCCCGTGGCGGTGGCCCCTTCGCCCGGGTCCCTGGCGAGGCCGAAGTCCATGACGTAGGGCTTCCACTGTCCGTCGGCCGTGCGCTCCACCAGGATGTTGGAGGGCTTGAGGTCCCGGTGGATGAGGCCCGCGCGGTGGGCGGCGTGCACGCCCTCCGAGGACTGCGCCAGTATCAGCGCCTTCTGCTCCAGCGTGAGCACCTCCGCGAGCTCGTGCAGCGGCTTGCCGTCCACGTACTGCATGGCGATATAGGCCCGGCCCTGGACCTGGCCCACCTCGTACACCTTGCACACGCGCTCATGGTCCACCCGCGCCTGCGCCCGCGCCTCGGCGACGAAGTGCCGCGCGCGTCCCGTGTCGTCGTCCCGCACGAACTTGAGCGCGACGTGACGCCGCAGCACCGTGTCCCGCACCAGGAAGACGCGCCCCATGCCCCCCTGGCCCAGGAAGCGGAGGGGCGCGTAGCGCTCCCAGCCCGGGACGGGGAAGGACGGCTCCGCTCCCGGAGGCTCCGGCTCCAGCGTCCTGGGTGGGCCGACGTGGGCGGTTGCCGTGGGCGCGCCCACCAGCGCGCCTGCCTGGAGGAGGGCCGCGCCGCGCAGCGAGGCGAGCGTGTCCTCGGACAGTCGCCCCCGCTCCTTCAGCAGCTCCAGGGGCGCGGTCTGTCGGCGCAGGGCCTCTGCCCGCAGCGCCTCCACCTCGTCGTCGGAGAGCAGGCCCTCGAAGAGCAATGCCCGCAGCTGCGCCTCCAGGTCCTCGCGCATCGCCCGTTCCCTGGCTCCCGCCTTGCGTGGCCTTCGTTCCCGAGACGTCGAGGGGAAGGGTTCTAGCACCCGCCCCGGCGCCATATCCCCCGTGCACGGAGCGCGAGGCGTTGATATGCAGGGGGCGCCGGACGGCGAGCGTCGTCGTCCCGCCTGTCCCCTGGAGGCTCCATGAACGCCGACATTCATCTTGCCGCGGTGGGAGTCCTGTTCACCCGGAGGACGCGGGCCTGGTAGGGCCGGCGTGCAGGCCCGTCACAGCGCGGTCCACGTCTCCGGGTGCCCCTGAAGAACCGAGGTGCGCCGCAGGCACCGCTCTGTCCGGAGTCCTTCCCCGTGTCACTTGAAACCTTTGGTTGGGGGCCCGAGCTGGCCCAGTCGTTCTCCACCGTCGTCGCGTCGTCCCCGCTTCCCCTCGTCCCCGGCCGCGTGGTGCGCCAGGAGCGTGGGCTCGTCACCGTGCTGACTTCCGAGCGCACCCTGTTGGCGCGCACCTCGGGAAAGCTGCTCCACCAGGCCCCCGGCGCCGAGTCGCTGCCCACCGTGGGGGACTGGGTCGCCATCCAACTGCCCCCCGGAAAAGGGGAGGGCATGCTGCACGCCGTCCTGCCGCGCCGCAGCGTGCTCGTGCGCCGCGAAGTCGGCGGGCAGCAGGGCGCGGGCCAGCTCATCGCCGCCAACCTGGACGTCGTGCTGCTCGTCTCCGGGCTGGATGGGAACTTCAACGCCCGCCGCATCGAACGCGCGCTCACCCTGGCCTGGAGCAGCGGCGCCACCCCCGCGGTGCTGCTCACCAAGGTGGACCTCCACGACGACGCGACGGCGCTCATCCAGGAGGTGGAGGCGCTCGCCCCCGGCGTCCCCGTGCTCGCGATGAGCTCGTGGACCGGCGAGGGGCTCGACGCGGTGCGAGCGCTCATGCCCCCCGGCAAGACGGGCGCGCTGCTGGGCTCCTCCGGCGTGGGCAAGTCCACGCTCGTCAACCGGCTCTTGGGTGAAGAGCGCCTGGCCACCCAGGCGGTCCGCGTGGAGGATGACAAGGGGCGTCACACGACGACGCACCGAGAGCTGTTCCTCCTGCCCCATGGCGGGCTGCTCATCGACGGCCCCGGGATGCGCGAGCTGGGGCTGATGGGGGACGAGGAGGAGGCGCTGGAGCAGACCTTCGCCGACATCCTCGAGCTGGCCGACGGCTGCCGCTTCCGCGACTGCACGCACCAGAACGAGCCGGGCTGCGCCGTGCGCGCCGCCATCCAGGCCGGAACGCTCCCCCCCGAGCGGCTCTCGAACTTCGAGAAGCTGCAGCGCGAGAAGGCCTTCCAGTCGCGGCAGACGAGCCCCGCCGCGCAGCGCGAGCAGCGCAAGTTGGAGAAGGGCCGCACGGTGACGGGGTGGGAAGTCTCCCGCTCCAAGCGCCGCAAGGGCTGAGCGCGGGGGAGAAAAATCTCCGCGGAAATGTCCCGCTCAAGGATTCCCGCGCGTCGCGTTTGGATATTTCGAAAGGTGGGGACATCCGGGCAGAGCCGGGATGTCCAAGGGGTTCAGACGCAGAGCGTCTGAAAGGCGGGTGGGGGGAGTGTCCGGGCGGTTCGCCGGCACTCGAGTTTTCGGACGCACCGCGTTCGAGGGGGGATGAGGCGCGCCGGGGGGCTCGCCTCTGACC
>NZ_JABXEM010000401.1:0-7180 GCF_013372595.1 Myxococcus sp. AM011 | reverse complement strand
GAAGGGGGAAGGGGCGGCGGGGTGATGTCCCGCTCCGCCGCATTGCTCTTGCCAGGGGAACCAATGAGAAGCAGGGCGCCTAAGAGACACCACTGCCTGGGGCCGTGTTGCGACATGTTCGAACAACCTCGTCCTCCGTGGGAGTGCGGCCCCTCCACTTCACGGAAGGCGGCCAATCTCCAACATCTCGCGACGGGTGTTTGTCAAAACCGGGTAAAAACCCACCGGCTCCTGAAAAAGCCGCGGCCCGGACGCGAGGCCTCTCCGGAGCCCCCCTCCGGTAGAGACCCGCGGCCGGGCCACGGTGCCGGCCCGCTCCGGGGACTTCCACGGAGCGGCCCGGGTTCAGTCGATGAGGCCTAGTTCTCCGGGAACGACGTCCAACCGGCCAGCCAGTTGGTGGGGCCCACCGCGCCGACGAAGCGCGCGCTGGTGTCGAAGCCCGCGCCCGGCGTGGCCGCGTTGTCCGGGTTCAGCAGGGGCGAGCCCGCGGCCGGCGAGAAGTTGGGCGCCGTCAGGTTCGTCGCCGCGGTGAGCAGCGGGTCCTGCAGCTTGACGCCGTTGGCCGCGACCAGAATCTTCTCCGCCTCGTTGAACCGGCTGACGTCCGGGTCCACCGTCACGCCACCCTCCACCTTCGGGTTCGGCGCGAAGGGGATGGTGTCGTTCATGTTGGCGTTGTCCCAGAAGAAGGTGTTGCGGATGGACAGCCGCGAGTCACCCGGCTCGTTGAAGAGCGCCGCGGAGGCCGTGCCGTCCACGTCGACCGCCTGGTCCTTGAAGTGGGCGACGACGGCGTTGCGCAGCTTGATGCCGGCGCCGGTGTTGAACACCAGGCCCTCCTGCGAGGGGTTGCCACCCGGGTCCGCGTTGGAGCCGATGAAGCTGGCGTTCCAGATTTCCGGGATGCTGATGGGCTCCTGCGTCGGCGTCGTCTTGTGGCTGGACGCCTCGATGGCGCGGTCGCCCACGCGGGGGCTCTGCTGCACGATGAGGAACTGGACCTTGCCGCTGTAGCCCAGGTCGTAGTCCAGGCCGTCGTCGTCCGCCTGCGTGATGACGATGTGCTTCAGGGGCGCGGTGCCGCCGAACATCTCGATGCCGTCGTCCAGGCCCTTGTGGACCTGCACGTAGTCGATGTCCGTCGCCGAGCCGCAGCCGCCCGTGGTGAGGCCGTTGAGCTCGTTGTTCGGCGCCAGCTCGAAGCCGGCGAACTCGATGCGCGCGTACTTCAGCGTGCCGCAGTTGTGCGCGTCATCCGTGCCGCCGTACTTCGTCTGGTCATTGCCGCTGGTGGCGAAGAACCCCTCGATGGTCGTCTCCCCGCCGGACACGTTCAGCTTCGCGCGGCCGAGCAGCACCACGCCGCCCCAGTTGCCCGCCTCGCGCTGACCGACGGCCTTGGAGGACGTGAAGACGATGGGCTTCTCCGCGGTGCCCACCGCGTTGATGCGCGCGTTGCGGGTGATGATGAGCGCGCTGCCCTGCTCACCCTTGATGGTGGCGCCCGCCTCGATGTTCAGCGTGCCGCTGTTGACGAAGATGTACTTCTTCAGCACGTAGGTGTTGCCCGTCTTCCAGGTCGTGTCCGCGGTGATGTCCTGGGCCACATCCACCGTCTCGGGGGTGGGCGTGGGGGGCGGGTCCACCACCGGGTCCTTCTTGTCGTCGTCGCCGCAGCCAGGGCCAATGACAAGGCTGGACAGGATGAAGAGGGAGGCAAACAAGCGCTTCATGGCGAGACTTCCTTTCGGGAGGGAAACTACAGGGAGAGGCCGAGCGACGCGGAGAACGCGAGGCCCGGGCGGTACTGGACCAGGGCGATGTCGCCCTGCTGAAGGGTGATGCGGGAGTTGAGGAGGTTGGACGCGGTCAGCTTCAGCTGCGTGGACTCGGTGAGCTTCTGGGTGAGGGCCAGGTCCATGCGGTGGAACGGCTGCTCGTAGACGTCGGGCAGGTTGTCGGTGCCCACTTCGCTGATGCGGCGGCCGTAGACGTTGTAGAGCAGCGCGACTTCGGTGCCGCTCTGGGGTCGCTCGTAGCCGAGGTTGACGTTGACGACGTAGGGCGACTGGCCCTGCTGCGGACGCTTGGCGTTGGTCTGCAGGCCCTGCAGCGAACCCAGGTCGATTTGCGACTGGATGAGCGTGAGGTTGGCGCCCACCTTGAACGGCTGGAGCGCCGGGGTGACGCGGCCCAGCGAGGTGCGCGCCTCCAGCTCCAGGCCGTAGGTGTCCGCCGCCGGCGTGTTCTCGAAGTTCATGTCGCCGGAGCCCACGGAGTTGATGACGCGCTCGATGGGATTCAGGAAGCGCTTGTAGAAGACGCTCGCGGCGAGCACCTCGTTGTCCCCGGTGAACCACTCGACGCGGGCGTCCACGTTGTGGATGCGCGTCTGCACCAGGGAGGGGTTGCCGGAGATGTTGCGGCGGCGCACGAAGTCGTAGAACGAGAAGGGCGCCAGCTCGCGGAAGGTGGGCCGCGCCAGCGTGTAGCTGTAGCCCGCGCGCAGGTTCACCGTGGGGGTGAGCGCGTAGATGGCGTTGAGCGTGGGCAGCCAGTCCAGGTAGTTGACGTCGTTCTTGGACGCCTCCACGCCGGTGAACTGGTTGAGCGCCGTCAGCGTCTGCTGGGAACTCTCCAGGCGCACGCCACCGACGAGGCGCAGCGACTCCGTGGCCTTGAAGTCGGCGTTGACGTAGCCGGCGAAGACGCCGAGCGACGCGTCATAGGCGTCCGAGTCCGGGCGGGTGCTCTCCTGGATGCGCATGCCGTTGCCCAGGTACTCCGCGCTGAACAGCGTCTCGGGCGGCAGGAAGCGGTCCACGTCCGAGTTGGGGGAGATGCCGTAGCGGAAGCGGCGGGCGCGGAAGTCGCGGAAGGACAGCTGCGTCAGGCCGCCGAACTTCAAGCGCAGGTCCGAGAGGGGCACGGTGAGGTTGACGCTGCCGCCGAAGGACGTCTCGCCCAGGTCGGCGAAGAAGCGCTCGCCGCTGTTGGCTTGATTGGGGAAGGACATGCCGCCGGACGGGTTGCCCAGGTTGTCGCTGTAGAGCGAGTCGCGCGTGTCCGGCTCGTCGCGGTCCACGCGGGACAGGTTGGCCTGCCAGTCCACCTCCGAGTCGCCGAAGAGGCCGATGCGGTGGAAGCCGCGCAGCTGGTTGAAGGAGAGCTGGCGGACGATGAACTGGAGGCGGCTGCCCTCGTAGCGGTCACCCTTGAGCGTGTCCACTCCGACGCTGGTGGTGGTGCGCGTCTCGGTGCCTCGGGTGAAGAGGCTGAAGAGGGTCAGCTCGTTGTCGCGGTCCAACTGGTAGCCGACGCTGGCCAGGCCACTCAGGTTGGCGACCTCCGTGCCCAGTTGCGTCTGCGCGTCGTCGTAGCTGACGAAGTCGCCTTCCAGGTCATAGGAGGCCTTGCTGTACTGCGTGAACTGGGTGTTCTCGCGGTGGCCGTAGTTGACGGTGGCCAGGTAGCCCAGGCGCTGGTTGTCGAAGCGCAGCGTGTCGCCGAGCGACGCGCTCAGGCCCATGTTGGGCAGCGCCGTCTTGCTGCGCGCGTTCCACACGTTGTTGAAGCTCTCCCACTGCTGCTCCTGCTCGGCGGCCGACTCGTTGCCGTTGCCGAGCGCGTGGTCCGTGGGGATGGCGTCAGGCAGCTTGCGGCTGCCGCCGGGGAAGCCGAGGAACTCCATGCTCCCGCCGCCAGTCTGTGTATTGCGGGCCTGGCCGGTGGTCTCGGTGTCGCCGCCGAAGGTGATGCGCGGCTTGAACTCGAACTGGCTGGGATAGGTGTTGGTCTCGATGAGGAGCGCGCCGCCGCCGAAGGAGCCGGGCAGGTCGGCGGTGTAGCTCTTCACCACGTTGAGGTTGGCGAGCAGGGACGTGGGGAAGAGGTCCAGCGGGACGCTGGGCTCATCGGGCTCCGGGCTGGGCAGCAGCGCGCCATTGAGCAGGGTGGTGATGTAGCGGCCGCCCAGGCCGCGCAGGTAGACGTAGCGGCCGTCGACGACGGTGGCGCTGACGACGCGTTTGACGGCATCGGAGGCGCTGGAGTCGGGGGTGCGGGCGATTTCCTGGGCGCTGATGGAGTCGGAGACGGCGGCGGCCTTCTTGCGCTCCTGGAGGAGGGCGCCCTCGGCGCGGCGGTCCGAGCGAGCCTCGACGACGACCTCCTGCACCGCGCCCACGTCCGCGCCGAGCGCGACGTCCAGCTTGGTGGCCTTGCCCTGCGTCACGATGACGCCGGTGATGCGGCGGCCCTGGTACACGTCGTAGAAGACGCGCAGGTCGTACTTGCCGGGCGGCAGCGCGAGCCGGTAGTTGCCATCCAGGTCCGTGAGCGACTGTTTCTGCGCGCCCGTGACGACCTTCACGGTGGCCTCGATGAGGCCCTCCTGGTTGGCCTCGTCGACGACCTTGCCGTAGATGCCCGTGAAGCCCGGGGGCGGCGTGGAGGACTCGGCCAGCACGGCCTCGTCATCGGTGGCCGCGGCGTCGGCGGGCTGCGCGGTGGCGGGCTCGCCGTCAACGGGCTGTGCGTCGGGCGACTGCACCGTGGCGGGAGCGCCATCGACAGGCCGCGCGTTCGGCTGAGCGGTGGCGGGAGTCTGCGTGGCGGCGGGCTGCTGCGGATTCGGCGAGGGCGGAGGTGGTTGTGATTGCGTCGTTCCGTCGGCGGCCGGAGCCATGCCGGGAGCGGCGGGGCGCAGCTCCTCGGACGGGGGCGCCTGGTCGTCCGTCACGGGGGGGACGACCTGCGTCTCCGTGCCGGACGGAGTGCTCTCCGAGCCAGGAAGGGAAGGGGTTTGACCGAGGGCGAGCCCGGGCGAGGTGATGAGGATGAGCGCTGCCACGAGGGCGCGCTGAAGGCTTGCGCGAGACAACACGGCTCTCCTTGCCAACGGTCGCGGCATAAACAACGCGACTCGCATGGCATTGGAATGGATGGCTTGTGACGATTCAGGCGGCGGATCGAAAACTCGAGGTCACGACCCGCCGCCAGGCGGACACATCAGTCCGCGAGCTTGTCCGGCAGCACGCCCACGGTGAGATTTCCTCCCCGGGCGAGGTCCAGCACTTCCATGGCGGCGCCGTAGGGCACGTCGTCGCCCGCGTCGAAAAACACAATCTTGTCCGGGCGCGCGTTGAGCATGCGCTGCAGTCGCGCGACGACCTGCTCGCGCGGGACTTCCTCCCGGTTGATGCGCAGCACGCCAACGCGGTCCACCGTGAGCACCACCGGTGGCAACGCGTCAGGCGGGGGGGGAGGTGGCTCCTCCTGCTTGTCGCTCTTCGCGGGCACCGTCATCCACATCTGCTTGGTGAGCAGCGGGGTGACGACCATGAAGATGATGAGCAGCACGAGCACCACGTCCACCAGTGGCGTCACGTTCATCGTCGGGCGGAGTCCGCCCGCTTTGCCGCCTCCGAGGTCGAATGCCATGGCGCGCTCCTACTTCTTCCTGTCGATGACCTGCAGGTTGATGCCCGGGAAGCCCAGGTCCTGCATGCTCTTGAAGACGCCGCGCACCTCGGAGTAGCGCACGCCCCGGTCCGCCTTCAGCACCACGGGCGAGTCCGGCTTCTTCTCGCGCAGCGACTTCAGCTCCACGAGCAGCGCCTCCTTCTTCAACTCCTTGCGGTCCATGAAGATGGCGCCGTTGGCGGCCAGGCTCACCGTCGTCGGCTCCAGCTCCTTGTTCTCCTTGTCCGGGTTCGTCGCGGCGGGCAGCTCCACGGACGCGCCCGACTCGATTTGCGGCGTGACGACCATGAAGATGATGAGGAGGACGAGCACCACGTCGACCAGCGGCGTGACGTTCATCTCCGGGGTGATGCTGCTACGCCGGGCGGACATCGAGCCCCTCCCGGCGCGCCACCGTCTCCGGCCCGGTGGCCACCGCGCCGTTGTTCACGCCCCCGCGCTTGTCGGAGGGCATGTCCTCCAGGTGGTCCATCAGCTCGCTGCGCGCCGCGTCCAGCGAGAGCTGGAGCGCGTCCGCGCGAGTGGAGAGGAAGTTGAACATCAGCACCGCGGGGATGGCGACGAGCAGGCCCAGCGCGGTGACGACGAGCGCCTCGGCGATACCGGCGGACACCGCGCCCAGGCCACCGGAGCCCTCCTTGGCGATGCCGGCGAAGGCCTCGATGATGCCGACCACGGTGCCGAGCAGTCCGACGAACGGCGCCACCGAGCCCACCGTGGCGAGCAGCGACATGCCGCGCCGCACATCCGCGCTGACGCGGTCGTTGATGCGCACCAGCTCGCGGCGGGTGAGCTCCACCGGGCCCAGCTTGCCCGCGGGCAGCTTCGACTTGGCGAGGAACGCCTTCATGCCGCCGCCGAGCAACACGGCCAGGTGGCTGCCCTTGGTGCCCTCGGCCTCCTTCACCAGCGCCTCGTGCTGGTGCTGCATGAGGAGTTGACCCGCGCGAGCGGCGAAGGCGCGCGAGGTGGCGCGGGAGCGGAAGAAGACGAACAGCCGCTCGAAGAACACCGCGAGGGACGCGACGGCGAAGAGCATCAGCGTCCAGGCGATGCCCAGGGCGAACACGCCCATGTGGTTGTAGATGTCGCGAAGATTGAAGTTCATGACGATGTGCTCCTGGGGGGCAGGTGCGGGTGAGTCAGACGGCCTACGACTTGAGACGGAACGGAACCTTGAAGATGCGGAAGACGGCGGTGGGGCGGCCCTCGACGACGGCGGGCTTGAAGCGCCACGTGCGCACGGCGGAGAGCGCCGCGCTGGCGAACGGCTCGTCACCGCGCATGACCTTGAGCTGGGTGACACGGCCATCCGCCTCGACGACGCCCTTGAGGATGACCATGCCCTCCTGACCCTTGGAGCGGGCCTCGGAGGGGTATTCCGGAATGAGGTTGGACTCGAGCGGCTCCGGCGGCGTGGCCGACTCCGGCAGGTTGATGGGCGCCGCGCGCCCCCCCCCGGCCGAAAGGCCCTCGCCGCTACCGGTGCCACCCACGCGGCCACCCGGCACGAGCGCGCCGGTGCCGCCCACGGCGATGGGCGCGGCGGCCACCGTCTCCGTGGCGGCCTCGGGAGGCTTGTCCAAGGGCACCACCGTCGGCGCGACGATGGGCGCGGGCGCGACGAGCGGGGCCGCGGGAGGCGGCGCCTTGGCGAGCGCGGGAGGCGCGGCCTTGGGGGGCAGCTTCGGCT
>NZ_JABXEM010000400.1:0-7190 GCF_013372595.1 Myxococcus sp. AM011 | reverse complement strand
GGTGACTGGCGTGGGCGCGGGGCTCACCGGCCTGGGCTGGGGGAAGCAGCCTCCGTGCTGCCGCCAATCTCCGAGCAGGCGCCTGCCACTGATGTGTCGACGCGAGCGGAGGCTGGGCGACTGGCGTGAATGCGGGCATGTCGTGCAGGCTCGTCGGCCTGGGCAGGGAAAGGAGCCGCCGTGTCGCCGCCATCCTCCGAGCAGGCCCCTGTCGCTGAAGCGCCGATGGGAGAGATGCCCTCCGCGCCCTCGTTCGCGGAGTACCTGGCGCGGAGGTTGATGGCCGACAAGGGCTTCGAGCCCGGCACGCATCCCGAGGCAGCGGAGCTGGTCGACGTATCGGACGCGGTGCTCACGTACTCGGATGGGTACTCGTGCGTCATCGTGTGCATCGTGGACCGGGAGCGTGAGCCCTCGCGGCGTTTCACTCTGGAGACTCCGGTGCTGGAGCGCGTGGGCAAGGCGTGTCTGCACTACTCGGGGACGGTGAGCGGAACGAAGTTGCCCGTGGGCTTGCAGTTCATCGAAGTGGGACGCGGGCCCGTGACACTGGAGGACCGGGAGCGACTGGAGCGTCTGCGGCTCGGCCTGTTCAACAAGGTCCACCTGCACGCGATGCACGTGGACACGGCATCTGGCGAGGTGTGGGCGAACACGTGGCGACGCGCGATGGTGTCTCGGGGCCATGTGCGAGGGCTGGTCCAGCAACCGCGTCGGGTGGAAGAGTCAGAGGACGAGGTCGCCGAGGCACCCGAGCGCGCGCCGGTGTTGACGGTGGCGTTGCTGGTGTCGCTGGCGCTGGCCTTCGCGGCTGAGCAACTCTTCGCCGTGGGCGCGCCGGGCACGGGGCTGCTCGCGCCGGGCATCGAGACGTTGGTGGCGTTGGGAGGTCTGTCCTCGAGGTTGGTGTTGGAGCACGGCCAGTGGTGGCGGCTGTTCCTCGCGCCGCTGCTGCACGGAGACCTCATCCACCTGCTGCTCAACGGCTTCTGTCTCTGGTTTGGCGCGACGGTGTTGGAGAGCATGGTGGGCCGGACGTGGCTGGGCCTCCTGCTCGTCGTGAGTGCGCTCGGGGGCGGAGCGTTGTCGATGGCGCTCCATGGGGACTCAGTGGTGTCGGTGGGAGCGTCGGGCGCGCTGATGGGGCTTCTGGCGGCGGTGCTGGCGGTGAGCCGACGCCTGCCGACGGGGCAGGGCCGGGTGGAGGTTCAGATGATGGCGATGCAGTTGTTGGTGCCGTCGTTGATTCCCATCGCCATGTCGCGCACGGGAAACGCGGTTGATTTCGCGGCGCACGTCGGTGGAGCCCTCGCTGGGGGCGTGGTGGGGCTGTGGCTCGCGCGAGTGTGGAAGCGTGAGCACGCGACGCCTCCAGGGACGCGGTGGGCGGGCGCGTTGTCCGTGTTGGCGCTGGGGGCAGTGGTCGTCAGCGTCTTCTTCGCGGTGGGCTCTCGCGAGGGCTGGTGATGGAGCCGCGCACTCATGGAGTCAGAGGGGCTCGGAAGTGGGACCTGCCCTAACGTGCGAGCAGTTCCTGTCGAATCTCCATGAGGATGCGGCCCAGCATGTTCTTGCCGCTGCCGTCTCCACCGTCGCCCCAGTAGTCATCCTGGTCGGTGTGCTCGACGAGCTTCGCGTCGCCGGTCTCCAGCAGGAGTCGGGTGAGGTCCTCGTGTTGGGTGAACTTGGCGCGCACGGCCTCGCGCATCACGGAGACCTTGGTGGACTCCCAGTCCCGTCGAAGCTTGCGTTTGCGGTCCCTGCCAAGACGGGCCGCGAGCATCGGAGTGCGAGCCTGTCGGACGGCTTCCTCGTCCGTGGGGTCCTCGAACTTCCGGGCCTGGAAGTAGTGCTCGCTGGTGGGCCACGTCTTGCCGCCCAGTTTGATGGGGTAGGGCGCGAAGTTCGAGCACCAGCCGTATTCGTCGGTGACGCTGTAGAAGTGGATGACCTTCATCGGGCCCGGAACACTGAAGGACCTCGCTGCACCACGCCAGCCCCGAGCCAAATCCTACCACGCAGGCGCCGGGTAGTTCATGACACGCTTGTTTTTCGGGCTTCACCCCCTGTGGAGCCAGGTCGCAAGGGTTTCCACTGGGCAGGCGGGCAGGCGCACCGTTCCGTGACGGCGTGGGCGAATAAAGGTAGAACCGGCGCCGTGAGACGCACCGCGCGCGCAGTCCTCGCCGCCATCGGGGCGGGGTTGCTGGGATGCAACGACCTGGAAGTCTGCGGCTCCACGGCCCAGGACATCACCCGTGAAGACGGGAGCGTCTACCGGTGTGTCACGTCGGAGGATTGCCCACGCACCTCCCGCGTCGACGTATGCACCACCGACGTGTCGCCCATCGCCGAGTGCGTGAGCTGCGAGGATTCGCGCTGCGTCACCGTCACCCCGGAGAAGTGCTAGTGCGGGCGCTCCGGTTCGCGCTCGTGGCCCTGGCCCTGGCCAGCGCCGGGTGTCGTCGCGACAAGCCGGTGGACCACCTCCAGCGAGCCCGCGACGCCATCTACGAGAAGCGTCCCGATGAGGCCCTCGTCGAATACCGCAAGGCGTTCGACATGTTGCGCCACGACAGCACGCCGGAGGCGCTCGTGCTGCGCGCCCGCTCGCTGAAGGGCGCCGCGGACGTCTACTGGCTGGAGCAGCGCAAGGTGAAGGAGGCCGTGGGAGTCTACCGCGAGCTCATCCAGCAGTGCCCGGAGTCTCCCGAGGCGCTGGAGGCGCGCATCATCCTCGCGGAGCTGCTGCGCGTGCACTACCGCGACCTGCGCGGCGCCATCGACCAGCTCACCGCCGCGCTCCAGCGCAACCCGCCCCAGGGCGCCGAGCTGCACTACCAGGTGGCCAAGCTCTACTTCGAGCTGGGCGACTATCAGCAGTGCGAGCTGGAGACGCGTCGCCTCGTCGAGCGCTTCGCCACCAGCGTCTTCGTGGACGACACGCTGTTCCTCCAGGCCCAGGCCATCGCGATGATGGAGGGCCGTCGGCAGGAGGCCTCGCGCGCCTTCGCGGACCTGCGCACCCGCTTCCCGGACTCGGAGCTGTCGCCGCACGCCCTCTTCGAGATGGGCAAGCTGCGCTCGGACGCCGGTGAGCACGAGAAGGCCATCGAGACCTGGGTGGAGACGTTGAAGACGCACCCGGACCCGGTGCTCGTGCAGGACTACATCGCCCGGGCACGCAAGCGCATCGCCAACACCACGGCGGAGGGCGTGGGCGAGCGCGAGGTGGCCTTCGACCGGGCCCGTCCCGCGCGCTCCTCGCTCGAGGCCGTGGGCGGCAGGCCCGAAGAAGCCGCGCACGAGCACGACTGACGAAGGGGCCCGTCCAGGGCGCCTACGCCGGTACGTCCAGCACCGCTTCCAGCAAGGGCGCCGCCACCGCGGGGTCATCCGCGTCCGCCACCAACAGCAGGTGCACGCGTCCGCCCTCCACTCGCGCGTCCACGCCCTCCAGCTTCACCTTCGCGTCCACCGAGTCCAGGAACAGCGGCGTCCCATCCGGTGCCAGCAGTCCCACCGCGGAGCCCGCCACCGGCCCATCCGCGTACGCATTTCGAGTGTCCTCGGCCGTCGCGGTGAACACGAGCCGCCCGTCCGGCAGCGGTGACGCATCCGTGAAGGACAGCCTCACTCCGCCCGAGCGCCCCAGCTCCCATCGAGCAATCGTGCGCAGCACCTCCGGCCCCAGCGCGCCCACTTCGATTCCACGCAGCGCGCGCTCGCGGTCCAGGTCCACCAGCGCGTCCACGCCCGCGTCGCCATTGCCTCGCTGCAACAGCCGCAGCCGTCCGCCCACCACCGCCGCGCCCTCGATGTTGAGCGAGCCCAGCTCCCGCCCAATCTGCTGATACAGCGCCGAGCAGTCCACCGTGCGCGGCGCACCCGCGAGCGCGCCCTCCGCGTTCAAGGGCAGCACCACTCCGACCACTCGAACGGGCGAGGAACCCGATGGCAACGCCAGCAATGCCCCATGAGGCGCGCCCGCGAGCGGACCCAGCACACAGAGCACCTCCAGGTCCGGCTTGGCCGCCTTGCGCGCCTGGGGCTCCTCCGGCAGCTCACCGGCGAAGAGTCGCGACAGGCGCCCCGGAGCATCGCCGCGCACGGAGAACGTCGCCAGGTGCAGCGAGTCGTCCGCGACGACGTGCAGCCACTCGCCCACGCGCACCAGTCCACTGGCTGCGGAGACGTGCGCGGCGCGGCCCGGTGACTCCGGGGCCTCCAGGGTGAGGGTGCGCCGAAGGGTGGTGCGAATCATGACCGGGCCTCCCGCGCGGGCTGGGGCTCGCGCCTCTAGCTAGAGCAGCGTGCCGCGCAGCAGGAGGCTGGCGACGGTGAAGTAGATGACCACGCCGCTGACGTCCACCAGCGTGGCCACGAAGGGCGCGGAGGCGCTCGCGGGGTCGAACCCGAAGCGGCGCAGCACCAGGGGCAGCATGGAGCCCGCGAGCGTGCCGAACGTCACCACGCCCAGCACGGAGAGCGCCACCGCGCAGCCCAGCAGGAAGGCGTGCTCGCCATAGGCGCCGGACACCTCCTGCCACACCACGATGCGACCCAGGCCCACCGCGCCCAGCACGAAGCCCAGCACCAGGCCGGAGAGCACCTCTCGCCGCGCCACGCGCCACCAGTCCTTCAGCCGCATCTCACCCAGCGCCAGCGCGCGGATGATGAGCGTGGAGGCCTGGCTGCCGGAGTTGCCGCCGGAGGAGATGATGAGCGGCACGAAGAGGCTGAGCACCACGGCGCGCTGAATCGCGCCCTCGAAGCTGCTCATGGCCGTGGCGGTGAGCATCTGTCCGAGGAAGAGGACGAGCAGCCAGCCGATGCGCTTCTTCAACATGCCGAAGAAGCCGACGTCGAAGTAGGGGGCCTCCAGGGCCTCCATGCCGCCGACCTTCTGGATGTCCTCGGTGGCCTCTTCCTGGACGACGTCGACGATGTCGTCCACCGTGACGATGCCCTTCATCCGGTTCTGCTCGTCGAGCACGGGCAGGGCCATGAAGCCGTGCTCGGCGAAGAGCTGGCTCACCACTTCCTGGTCCGTGTTCTCCGACACGGTGATGACGTCATGGTGCATGACGTCCGCGACCTTCTTGTCGCTGGCGGCCTGGAAGAGCTGTCGCAGCGAGAGCACGCCTTGCAGGCGCTGCTCCGTGTCCAGCGCGTAGGCGTAGTAGACGGTCTCCACCTTCTCCCGCGCTTGCTTGCGCAGGTAGCCGATGGCCTCGTCGATGGTCATGTCCGGCCGCACGCGCGCGAAGCGCGGGTTCATCAGACCGCCGGCGTCGTCCTCCGCGTAGGCCAACAGCACGTTGACCTCGCGCCGGCTGGCATCGTCGAGCTGCGCGAGGATGGCGTCGGCCGCTTCCGGCTCCACCGCCTGCACCAGGTCCGCCAGGTCGTCGGGGGGCAGCAGCCGCACCCACGTGCGCCGCTCCGATGTCGGGAGGTGGAGGATGAGTTCCGCCTGCTCGCGCGCGGACAGGGCGAGGAAGAAGTCGTCCGCCACCGCGGACGGCAAGAGGCGGAAGCCCTCCAGGCGCTCGTCGATGGAGAGCACCGGCCACGCTTCATGGAGCTCCTCCATGGAGAGCGAGGCGCTGAGAGGGCTGTCCATCATGGGGCTCGCCTCCGACGGTGGGAGCGCGCGGCCAGTCGCGACGCGCCGGCCTCTCTACACCCGCACGGAGGGCACTGCGAGAGGCAGGCAACCATCTCCTCGCGCTTTTTCCGAACCTGTCACCGGTTCAGGGGGGAGGACGGTTCGTGGGAGCTCCAGGGAGTCACTTCCGGGGCTCGGCCAGGCGGGTCAGGGCGCGGCCTGCTCGTAGACGGTGGTGAATCCGACAGTCGGGCGTGAGTCGCCGCCCCAGTGGAAGCGGGGCGAGGTGGAGCGGGCGCCCTCGGCGAGCGGCATGTCGGTGGGCATCAGCTCCAGCCCCAGCGCGGACCTGCCCGGGAGGACTCTCGGCCGTGTCAGCGGCGTGTCGTTCCGGGGGACGGAGTACAGGGCGGGGATGGTGAAGCCCCCGCGGAAGGACGCGTCGGCCACGGCGATGGAGGCATCCAGGATGAGCGCGTTCTGCTCGTCGAGGTGTCCCTCGGAGATGCCCCAGCGATGCAGCATGCGTCCGGAGTTCCCCGTGGGGACGTTGGCGCCGACCTGGGTCCACAGGCTGCCGGCCTCCAGTCCCACGGGCCTGCCGCGCACGGGGGCGCAGAGCACGCCCTCCGACAGGAAGGCTCCGTCCGCGCCGAGCTTGAAGGCGCAGGCCGTGCTGTCGGTCGACCCGGACAGGCTCACCACCAGCACCCGGTCCTCCGCCGCGCGCACCAGCAGCCCCACCGTGCTGTCCAGGCCAAACGGGATGCGAGATCGCCCGGGTGCCCAGGCCGTGGGAGCGGGGGCCTCGAGCACCGCCTTGTCGGTGAAGACGAAGCGGTGCAGGGACTCGGTGTCCAGCACCACCAGTTCGTTCTCCGAGGCCAGCCGGGACTGGATGGCCTTCACGCCCGGCATCGTGCTCAGCAGCAGCGAGCCCGTCAGCTCCAATTCGGAGCCCGTATCCACGTACCGGCGCACCCGCCCATCTCCCACCACCCAGACGACGTTGCCCGACACGGCCACGTCGGGAGCCGTGGAGCCGGTGCCCAGCCGCAAGGGCCGGTCCGAGGGGCCGCGCAGGGCGACTCCGTCACACAGCCACAGACCATGGGTGGTGCGCTCGAGCTGGCCACATCGGGGCAGGGGCAGGGTGACAGGGGAGGAGGCGCCCGCCCAGCGGCTCGCCGCGTAGACGCCGAGCTGCCGGATGCCGCCCACGGGAGTGAAGGCGAGGATGACGTGGTGCCGACCCACGACGGTGGGCGTGAAGCTCAGCGTGGCCACGGTGCCCGCCGCCTGGAGGGAGACCTGGGAGGGCGTGACGCGGTTCTCCGGGTCGAAGACCTCCGCGGTGGCGGTGTCGGGGGCCTGGGCCGTCTTGCCGCTCTCGCACTGCAAGGTCCGGGTGGCGATGTCCACGCGCATCGCCGCGGGCGCTCCTACCGGGACGAGCAGCGGGTCGATGCCCGGCACTTCCTCTGTCGCTGGGAAGTTGCAGATGGACGGCGCGTCGTCCACCGCGCAGCCGATGAGAGCGAGCAGGGCGGCCAGGGCGAGGGGGAGGGGGGTCTTCATC